>CAJADV010000487.1 GCA_903938575.1 uncultured Gammaproteobacteria bacterium | reverse complement strand
TACTCCTGCGAAAAGAGCGCGCATTGTCCCCGTGTGGTCGTGTTTTCGCCAGTCCCTGAGCGACAGTTCGTGCCCACGGGGCCTGTGGCACTGGTGAAGAGTTTGCCGCGCACGCGGCGGCGATAGCTCTGCGGGGCGGTGCCCGTGTACGCGCTGAAGGCACGACTGAAATGGCTGGCATTGCCGTATCCGCAACGCGCAGCGATATCGGCGATCGCGAGGTTGCTGGAGCGAAGCAGTTCGCGGGCTGCGGCGATGCGGGCCTGCTGCAGGAAGGCGAGCGGTGTTGTGGCCAGTGCGGCGCGGAAGCGGCGGTTCAGGCTGCGCGCGGAGAGCCCGCAGCGTGCGGCGAGCTCGGGAATCTGCAGCGGCTCGCCAAGATGCGCGAGCATCCAGTCCTGCGCGATCCACACCGCCTCGTCGGGGTGAGCGCCGGCTTCACCCTCGACGAAACTGTGCGCCTCGAAGGGGCGCCGGATCTCCGGCGAGAACTGCGCCTCGACCTGGCGCGCCGCCTCGGGCCCGAACAGTTCGCGGATGAAGTGCACCATCAGATCGGCCACCGAGTTCACGCTGCCGGCGCAGTAGAAGTTCCCGGAGCGGGTGATCAGGTGTCGGCGCTGCAGCTGCACCGCCGGGTAGCGGCTGGCGAAGTCGCCGAAAAACGACCAGTGGGTGGTCGCGGGTCTGCCGTCGAGCAGACCTGCTGCGGCGGGAAAGTAACTGCCCGTGCCCACCGCGCAGATCCATGCGCCACTGGCGGCGAGGCGGTTTATGCAGTCGGTGACGGGCGTGTGGCGGGAGACCGTGAGTGCAGGCGTGCGCCACAAGGAAGGAATGATCGCCAGCTCGGCCTCTTCCACCCGGCTTGCCAGGGTGTCGGGCAGCAGGCGCAGCGATCCCGACATGCTGAGCGAGCCGCGCCGGGCCCCGACGACCTGTATCAGGGGTGGCTGGAAGCGTCGCTCGCGCGAGCGGCGATGCTGGATCGCCGCATGCAGCATCTCAAGTGGTAATGCGAGGCTCGACCCCAATGCCCCCTCGATGGCGAATACGATGATGGGACGCACGATGACCCCGTGATTGGCTTAAATAACAAAACCAATGGCTGATATCAGCAATCATAAAGGGATTCGGGCACCTACACTTCGGTCCACCATCGCTGTTGCCACGGAGAGACCGATTTCATGAGCAGACTGCCCGTGATCACCGGTTTCGGTGGCATATCCCCCGCCGGACGCAGTTCCGGGCATCACGGCTTCCGGCGTCTGGTGATCGATGCGCTCCCCGCAGCGCAGGCCAGTGATACCTGGCAGAGCCTCGCCCGCCTGATGGGGGTCGCCGATAGCGGTAGCCCCGAGGCGCGCACCCACATGCGCGCCCACAGCCTGGTCCGGCGCATCGAGGCCGCTCATTTCGACAGCGATCACATCCCGTGGAACCGGCGGGTGCAGATCGGGCCAACCGACGCCGGAGGCGCGTTGCTGCGGGTTTCCGGGGCACATCTCGAAGAGGTTCTTCCCGGTGGCTGGACCGTGCTGGGGCGCGAGGGGCGTGCGGTAGATGTTCGACTGGACGGCGCCACCGAGGTGCTGCTGCCGAGCGAGCGCCGCTCCGACGTGCACGCGGCCGGACAACTGCCGAGCGGCTTTGACCCGGGCGCGCTCTATCCCGCACGCAATCACCCCCGTGGCCTGCAGATGACCATCTTCGGCGCCTCCGATGCGCTCGGCTCGCTTGGCATCGGCTGGGAGCAGATCCTCGCGCGCGTCAGCCCCGACAAGGTCAGCGTCTATGCCGGCAGCGGCATGAGCCAGCTCGATGCCAACG
>CAJADV010000486.1 GCA_903938575.1 uncultured Gammaproteobacteria bacterium | reverse complement strand
GGCCGTCGCGCACGATCGCGATGTCGGTGGTGGTGCCGCCCATGTCGGCCACCACGCCATCTTTGCGACCGCTCAGGGCGCAGGCCCCGATCACGCTGGCGGCGGGCCCCGAGAGCACTGTGCCCACGGGGCGCTGCAGCGCGCTCGCCGCGCTGGTGAGCGAGCCGTCACCTTTCACCATCATCAGTGGGGCGTCGATGCGAAAGCGCGCGAGTGTTGCCTCCACCGAGGCAATGAGAGCCGTGACATGCGAAATCATGCGCGCGTTGAGCGCCGCGGTGAGTGCACGCCGTGGCGCGCCCAGGCTGGATGCGAGTTCGTGGCCGCAAGTCACCGGGCGGTCGCAGAGTTCGCGCACCAGGGCGCGCAGCGCCAGTTCGTGGGCCGGGTTGCGCACACCGAAAGTACCCGAGATGGCGAAGGCCGAGACCTTCGGCGCCTGACGCAGGATTGCCTCGCGGGCGGAATCAAGATCGACCGGGCAGCTCTCGCGACCGTCGGCCTCGTGACCGCCAGACACCAGCACCACGCGCTCCAGGCCGAGCAGATCCGCAAGGCCGCTGTTCTTTACCTGGAGGGCGTCGTAGCCCGCGAGCAGCGCGCACACCGGAGAGCCCTTGCCCTCAACGACCGCGTTGGTGGTGAGGGTGGTGGAGAGCGAGACGAGCACGATGTCGGCGAGCAGTTCCGGGGGCAACTTGGCGATGGAGTTGCCGATGCCCTCGGCGAGATCGAAGCGTGTCGTCAGGCTCTTGGCCGTGGCAACGACCCGGTCATCGCCATTCAGCAACACCGCATCCGTGAACGTGCCCCCGGCATCGATACCTAGCCGCAGCCGGGCGGGCGCCACGCTCACGAAAAAGCGTCGGGCATGGAGGCCTTGCGCCGCGCGATGTAGTCGTCAAGCGCTTCCTCGATGGCCACATCAAGCGGGGGCGCCTGGTACTCGGCGAGCATGCGCTTCCAGCGCGTGTTGGCGCGTTGGGCGATGTCGAGCGAGCCCTCGGCGAGCCATTGCTCGTAGCTGTTGTTGTCGGTGATGGGCGAGCGATAGAACGCGGTCTCGAAGTTAGCCTGGGTATGCGCGCAGCCGAGGAAGTGTTTGCCGGGGCCGACCTCGCGGATCGCATCGACGGCTTGACCGTTCTCGGAGAGATCAACGCCCGCGAGCAGCGTGTGCATCATGCCCGCCTGGTCTACGTCGAGGATGAATTTCTCGTAGCCCATCGCGAGGCCGCCTTCGAGCCAGCCGGCCGTGTGCAGCACGAAATTCACGCCGCCAAGGCAGGTTGGCAGCAGGGTGTTGGCGGATTCCGATGCCGCCTGCGCGTCCGGGATCTTGGAGCCGCAGAGCCCGCCGCCGGAGCGGAAAGGCACGCCCAAACGTCGCGCGAGTGCGGCCATCACGTAGAGCACCAGCGCGGGCTCGGGGGTGCCGAAGGTGGGCGCGCCCGACTGCATCGACATGCTCGAGGCAAAGCTGCCCATCACTACCGGCGCGCCCGGGTTCACCAGCTGCACGAAGGCCATGCCGGCCAGCGCTTCTGCGAGCGTCTGCGCGGCGGTGCCGGCCACGGTGACCGGCGACATGGCACCGGACAGGATGAACGGCGTGATCAGCGTGGCCTGATTGGCGCGGGCGTAGACCTTGGCCGCACCCAGCATGGTCTCGTCGAAGGTGAGCGGCGAGTTGGCGTTGATCAGGTTGATCAGCACCGTGCGCGGCTTGTCGGTGAGCGGATCGATGAAATTGTCACCGAAGGCGATACGCGCGAGCTCGATGCTGTCCTGCGCGCGCTCGGGGTGCGTGACCGAGCCCATGAACGGCTTGTCGCTGTAGCGGATGTGCGCATGCACCATGTCGAGGTGACGCTTGTTCACGGGCAGATCCACCGGCTCGCAGACCGTGCCGCCGGAGTGGTGCAGGGCATGGCTCGAATAGGCGAGCTTCACGAAATTACGGAAGTCCTCGATGGTCGCGTAGCGGCGGCCGCGGTCGAGGTCGTGTGCGAAGGGGGAGCCATAGGCTGGCGCGAAGACGGTGTTGCGGCCGCCGATCTCGACGCTGCGCGCAGGATTGCGTGCATGCTGCGTGAACTGCCGGGGCGCTGAGGCCTGCACGAGAGCGCGGCACATGCCGCGCGGGAACTGTACGCGCTCGCCCTGGACGTCAGCTCCGGCCTGGCGCCAGATCTCGAGCGCTTCGGCATCGTCGCGGAAATCGATGCCGACTTCCTGCAGGATGGTGTCGGCGTTGTGCTCGATGGTCTCGAGGCCCTCGGCATCGAGCACCTCGTAGTAAGGGACTTTGCGGGTGATGTAGGGCACGGACGATGCCGCGCTCGCGGCCCGCGTGGCGCGCTTGGCATCGCGGCCGCCGCCGCCCCGACGCGAGGTCTGGCCTGATGCCGTATTTTCCGCGTAATCGCTCATATCGATGATCTCCTGCCTGTGCGGCGCGCCCGACCGACCCCGCCCTCGCCCGATGGTGGCATGCGCGCTGGCAGCGTAACGGCTTCCTGCAGCCTGGGGTAGGGCGCCGTCAGGTGGGGGATCGCCATTGCCTCGACGAAGAATTCCTGAAACCTCGCCTCGACGGCGGTCTCGATCTTCTCGACCTGGCGGACGATGCGTTCGATGTCCGCGCGACCACTGCGGTCGAGCAGTGCGATACGCGCGCCGGTGCCGGCGGCGTTGCCCGCCGAGCTCACGTTGGCGAGCGTGCAGTCGGGGATCATGCCCAGCACCATCGCGTACTTGACGTCGATGTGGCTGCCAAAAGCACCCGCGAGCCGGATGCGGTCGACGTGATCCACACCGAGGCGCTCCATCAACAGGCGCACGCCCGCGTAGAGCGCGGCCTTGCCAAGCTGGATGGCGCGGACGTCGTTCTGCGTGAGGCGCAGCGCGGGGCGGCCGTTCTCGCTGGGCGGCACCAGTTCATAGACGAAGGTGCGGGCCTCGGCGCGCACGCGCGGGCTCGTTTCCGCCATTTCGCCGCGGATGGTGCCGTCGTGGGCTATCACGCCTGCGAGATAGAGTTCGGCGATCAGCTCGATGATGCCGCTGCCGCAGACACCGGTGATGCCCGTGGCGGCGGTGGCCTCGGCAAAGCCGGGCTCGTCGGACCAGAGTTCGGAGCCGATCACGCGGAAGCGGGGCTCCAGCGTGTCGTGGTCGATGCGCACGCGCTCGATCGCTCCCGGCGCCGCGCGCTGGCCACAGCTGATCTGCGCACCCTCGAAGGCGGGCCCCGTGGGGCTCGAACACGCGAGGAGGCGGTCGCGATTGCCGAGCACGATCTCCGCGTTGGTGCCCACGTCGACCAGCAGGGTCATCTCCGCGGCCTGGTCCGGGCGCTCGGCGAGGATCACGCCGGCGGCATCTGCGCCCACGTGGCCGGCGATGCAGGGCAGCACGTAGATACGTGCGTTGCGGTGGATCGCGAGATCGATCTCGACGGCCCACAGCGTGATGGCGGTGTCGGTGGTGAGCGCAAAGGGCGCGCCGCCGAGTTCGGTCGGATCGATACCGAGCAGCAGGTGATGCATGATCGGGTTGCCGACGAAACTTGCTTCGAGAATGTCCTCGGGCAGGATGTCCGCCTGCGTGGCGAGATCACGCGCAAGGCCGTTCAGCGCCTCGCGCACGGCGACGGTCATTTCCTTGTCGCCGCCGGGGTTCATCATCACGTAGGAGACCCGGCTCATCAGGTCTTCGCCAAAGCGGATCTGCGGGTTCATCACGCCGGCTGCAGCGACTACCTCGCCCGTGGCGAGGTTGCAGAGGTGCGCGGCGATGGTGGTGGAGCCTACGTCTACCGCCATGCCCCAGGCGTTCTCGCGGAAGCCCGCCCACACGGCAATGATCTGGCTGCTGTCGTGAACCGCGACGGTGACTTTCCACTCACCCTTGCGCAGCGCCACCTGCAACTGCTGCAGCACGCGGATGTCACAGCCCAGGCCCACCAGACCCCACTCGTTTTCCAGTGCCTGCTGCAACCGGCGCAGATCCCCGGAGGGGTCGTGCATGTCGGGTTCCTGCACCTCGACGTAGTGCAGGCGGATCAGCGGATCGACCTCGATGTCGCGCGCCTCGGCGGCCTTGCGCACCACCTGGCGGTGCACTTGGCTGCTTGCCGGTACGTCGATCACCACATCGCCCAGCACCTTGGTGGAGCAGGACAGCCGGCGACCGGCGTCCAGTCCGCGGCGTTTGGCGTAGTTTTCCTCGACGTCACAGAAGGGCGTGAGGTTGGCGGCGCGTGAACTCACGCCGTGCTTGGCGAACTCGCCCTCGGCGAGCAACACCTGACAGCGGCCGCAGATGCCGCGTCCCCCACAGACGGAATCAATATCGACGCCCAGCGTGCGCGCGGCCTGCAATACCGGTGTTCCGACCGGGAAGCGACCACGACGGCCCGAGGGGGTGAATACGACCAGCGGATCCTGTTCGCTCACGCCATATGCCTCAATCGCGACGACGTCGGCTGCCTTCGCGGCGGCCGCGCGAGGCTTCACCATCGGCGCCGGGAGGCGGCGCCTGGCGGAAGC
>CAJADV010000485.1 GCA_903938575.1 uncultured Gammaproteobacteria bacterium | reverse complement strand
CCCACGGGCATCGACGCGCGCGACAAGCTGTTCCGGCAAGACGGCCGCAAGGTGTTCAAGGAAGTCTGCCCGATGGTCGCGGAGATCATCCTCGCGCAGCTCGGCGAACTGTCGATACCCGTGGAGACGGTGCGCCGATTCTGGCTTCACCAGGCAAATCTCAACATGAACCAGCTGATCAGCCGGCGCGTGCTGGGTCGCGAACCTCTAGCAGCCGAGACACCGGTGATCCTCGACCGCTACGCCAACACCAGTTCGGCGGGCTCGATAATCGCCTTCCACCAGTATCGCGAGGACCTGCAACCGGGCGAGCGCGGTGTGATCTGCTCTTTTGGTGCGGGCTACTCAGTGGGCAGCGTGGTGGTGGAGCGGGTGGGCTGAACCGCACCACCCTCGGTTAGTCACCAGCGCGGGCAAGTTCACAGGACGAGTCCTCTGAAGATGATCAGCAGAGCAGTGACGACAGCCCACGCGAGGCGCCGGCTGTCATCGGAAAGGGGAAGCACGATCAGTCGTCGTCGGGGTCACGCAGCGCCCGGCGCACCTGATCTGTCGTGAAGCCGCGCGTCTGCAGGTGTCTTGCCTGACGCTGCCACTCGGCCGATGAGGGGGGTTGTCCCTCGCCAAAACGGCGGGAGCGGATGCTTCGCGCCAACTCGATCCACTGTGTCGAACGCGCATCGACGCAGGCCTCGGAGATGGCTGCATCAACACCGCGCTGCTTCAGTTCATGGAGGATGCGTTGCGGACCATGGCCACGGTTGCGGTGCATGCGGGTGAAGGCTTCGGCGAAGCGAGCATCGTCCAGCAGTCCCTCTGCAAGCAGGCGCTCGATTTCGATATCGATGGGGGCGCTGGAGCCGAATTTCTGACGGAGCTTCTCTCCCAGCTCTTGGACGCTGTGCTCGCGACGGGCCAGCAGATCGAACGCAGCTCGGCGAATGACGGGGCCATCGGCCGGCACCGACGCATCCTGACGCTGTCTGCGCAGGGACACGTTGGCGGTTCCGGCCGGCGGCCCCGCAGACCTCAGGCTTCCTCGGGAGCCTCAGCCGGGGTGCCGGCGATCTGGGCGAAGGCCCTGGCACGGACCTCGGAATCCAGAACGGCGGCGACGGCGGGGTTCTCGAGAAGGTAACGACCGGCGTTGGCCTTGCCCTGCCCGATACGGTCACCCTTGTAGGAATACCAGGCACCCGATTTTTCCACGATGCCCATCTTGCTGCCGATCTCGACGATCTCACCCATCCGGTTGATGCCCTTGCCGTAGAGGATCTCGAATTCGGCCTCGCGGAAAGGCGGCGCGACCTTGTTCTTGACGACCTTTACACGGGTCTCGCTGCCGACAACCTCGTCGCCTTCTTTCACGGCGCCGATGCGGCGGATGTCGAGGCGCACGGAGGCATAGAATTTCAGCGCGTTACCGCCCGTGGTGGTCTCCGGGGAACCGAACATCACGCCGATCTTCATGCGGATCTGGTTGATGAAGATCACCAGCGTATTGGAGCGGTTGATGTTGCCGGTGATCTTGCGCAGGGCCTGGCTCATCAGACGGGCCTGCAGACCGACGTGGGTGTCGCCCATCTCGCCTTCGATCTCGGCACGTGGCGTGAGAGCGGCCACTGAGTCGATGACGACGATGTCGACAGCACCCGAGCGCACCAGCATGTCGACTACCTCGAGCGCCTGCTCACCGGTGTCGGGCTGGGAGACGATGAGCCCCTCGACATTCACGCCGAGCTTTTCTGCGTAGCCGGGATCGAGTGCGTGCTCGGCATCGATGAAGGCCGCAGTACCGCCCATTTTCTGGCACTCGGCGATCACCGACAGGGTGAGAGTGGTCTTGCCCGAGGACTCCGGGCCATAGATCTCGACGACCCGACCGCGTGGCAGGCCACCGATACCGAGGGCGATGTCGAGTCCGAGGGATCCCGTAGATACAGCGGGTATCGATTCGTGCTGCCGGTCTCCCATGCGCATCACGGTGCCCTTGCCGAACTGACGCTCGATCTGTGCGAGCGCCGCATCAAGGGCTTTTTGCTTGTTCGCGTCCATAGCTGCTTCCTTAACTGTGACGGGTTGGATGGTCCAGACCTGTATATTCAACCAGTATCCCGGAGAAATAGCCAGCCCTGACTGCCGCCGTGCACGTGCTTCCTTGCACGCGCGAGAATCGGCGGTCGCGGGCACTATAATGCACGGAGCCGACGGGGCAGAAGAGGCCCCAGAAACCGCGTGTGGGAACCCTAAATTGACCCTCTCAGCCTCGCCGGGGCGCTGCTGTGGCGGATACCCGAGCGACGCGGGTCGATGCGCTGCTGGCGCCCAGCGGGCAATGCGCCGAATAGCCTCTAGCGGGTGCGCGAGACCGCGCAGGAAAAGCTCGCGGTAATCCAGAATGTGCTGCCCTTGCCGGGCGCGCTTTCGACGCCCGCATCACCGGCCATCAGCCGCGCGAGTTGGCGCGTAATAGCAAGTCCCACACCCAAACCGCTGTAGGTGCGCGTCATCGATGTATCGCCCTGCATGAAGGGCGCAAACAAGGTTTTCCGCAGCTCCGGGTCGATCCCCGGGCCTGTATCCGTTACCTCGAAGCGCAACGTGACCACCTGCTCGTCGCTACGCAGGCGCAGAGCCCTCACCACGATCGAGCCCTCTTCCGTGAACGTGATCGCGTTGTCCAGATAGTTGAGGAGCATCTGCGTAAGCCGCGTGGGATCACCCGACAGCACCGGAGGAATGTCAGACGGCGCCTCCAGGCTTAGCTTCAGACCCTTGTCACGGGCCCGGTGCAGTACCAGGCCAATCACCTGATCGAGCACTGCCGGTAACGAGAAATCCACCGCCTCTATGATGAGAGCGCCTGCCTCGAGGCGGGCGACATCGATCGTCGTATCGACTCGGCGCAACAGGTTGCGCGAGCCGTCGAGGATCATCGTGAGCCACTTGAGCTGCTTCTCGTCCAAGGGGCTTAGCGCGAGCAGGTTTGCCGCTCCCGATATGTGGTTAAGGGGAGTACGGAATTCGTGGGTGACGTTGCGCAGGAAAGCATCCTTGGCGCGCACAGCGGTTTCTGCATCAACAGCGCGGCGCGCCAGCTGGACATTCAGCGTATCCACCTGGCGCTTGCGCTCCTCGAGCTGGCGCAGGGAAGCGGCCAGCGCAAGCTCGGTGGATTTGCGCACGCTCACATCGCTGACCGTTCCGATCATCCGCAGCGGCTCACCGGCTGCAGAGCGCTCGATCACGCTGCCCCGTGCGGCAAACCAGGTGACAGCGGCGTCCAGGCCACGCACCCGGTACTCCACATCAAAAAACGGCGCCTCACCCGCCAGGTGCCGGCTCAGTGCTGATCGCATGGGAAGAACATCGTCTGGGTGCAGCAACTCGAGCCAACGCGCCGGCGTCGGCGCACGACCAGCACCGACTGCATCCAGCATCTGCTCGAGGCGAGGGGAGTAATAGGCCTGCTCGCCGCGCATATCCCAGTCCCAGACGCCCTGCGAGCTGCCTTCCAGCGCGAAACTCCACCGCGCCTCCGCGACACGCAGCTCCTTGGTCGCCCGCGTCAACTCGCTGCTGGCGCGGCTCAAGGTCGCGGAGACCACCGAGTAGCCGATCGCCAGATAAACGAAAGCCATTACATCACGCACCACCGCCGGGGCGACCCCCGTGAGGACCAGCACACACAACACCACGGGATGACTCAGCATGAGCAGCGCTATGAGCCCGTAGCCCTGATCGGGCTGGGCACGGCAGAGACGCCAGTGAAGCGCCGCCGTGTACGCGAGTATCACGCTCGACACCACATGCACCAGGACAGGGGCTATCCGGAAAGTAAGGAGTATCGCCAGAGCGACGACGACCGATCCGACAATGAACAGTCGCCGGGCCTCACCCGGGCCCGACTCGGGACTGATACCGGCGAGCAACCTGAAGCCAACCAGAAAAGACATCTGACAAATGCTTGCCAAGCCGACCATCAGCACAAAGACGGCGGGACCGGTGAGATGCAACACCGCCGTGATCAGGTGG
>CAJADV010000484.1 GCA_903938575.1 uncultured Gammaproteobacteria bacterium | reverse complement strand
TCGCTGGAATCGCTGCGTCGTGGTGCCGCGCGGCCATCCGCTGGCAAGTCTTGGCCGGCTGACACTTGAAGACGTCGCCAAGCACCCGATCGTTACCTATGTGTTCGGCTTCACCGGGCGCTCTCGGCTCGATGAGGCCTTCCGCGAGAAGGGTCTCACGCCTCGTGTCGTTTTTACCGCAACCGATGCCGATGTCATCAAGACCTATGTGCGACTGGGGCTTGGCATCGGCATCGTCGCGCGGATGGCGGTCGATGAGTCTCTCGACAGCGACCTCGTCGCGCTCGACGCCAGCCAACTGTTCAAGTCGAGCATCACGCGCATCGGGTTCCGGCGCGGTACCTTCCTGCGCGGGTTCATGTACGAGTTCATCGAACTTTTTGCACCCCACCTGACACGCGCCGTTGTTGATGAGGCCTGCGAGCGCCATGGCACGCCGGGCCTCGAGCAGATGTTTGCCACCATGGAACTGCCCACCTACTGATCTGCCGCAGCGCGGCCAATCCCCCGAGGTTGTTGATGGAACTTGCCTGCCTGGACCTTGAAGGGGTCCTCATTCCGGAAATCTGGATCGAATTTGCCGAGCGCACCGGGATCACCGAGCTGCGAGCCACCACGCGTGACGTCCCTGACTACGACGTTTTGATGAAACAGAGGCTCCGCCTGCTCGATCAGCATGGGCTGCGGCTGCCGGATATCCAGGCCGTGATCGAGACGATGAGCCCGCTCGAGGGCGCCGGCGAATTCCTTGACTGGCTGCGCGAGCGCTTCCAGGTGCTGATTCTCTCCGACACCTATTACGAATTCGCAGCGCCTCTGATGCGCCAGCTGGGCAACCCGACGCTGCTCTGCCATCGGCTCGAAACCGACGCCGATGGCCGCGTCACGAACTATGTGCTGCGGCAGAAGGATCCCAAACGTCACGCCGTGAAGGCGCTGCAATCGCTTAACTTCCGGGTCATTGCAGCCGGTGACTCGTACAACGACACCACCATGCTGGCCGAGGCGGATGCCGGGATACTGTTCAACGCGCCGGCCCGGGTGGTGGCGGAATTTCCGCAATTTCCCGCGATCGAGGGCTACGAGGCGCTGCGCGATGCCTTCAGGGCCGCGAGCATCCGGGATCTCTGAGCAGCGCTGCCACCGATCCCGCTTGCAGCTCCTCGAGCAGTGGTTCCACCTTGGTGAGGCTTTCCCGGTACTCGGTGTCGCAGTCAGAGTCCGCAACGATGCCGCCACCACCCCAGGCGTGAATCTCCGCCCCGTCCCAGACCAGTGAGCGGATCGCAATGCTGGTGTCCATGTGGCCGTCGAAGGACAGATAACCCACCGAGCCGCAATAAATGCTGCGGGCATCGGGCTCGAGCTCGTCGATCACCTGCATTGCACGGATTTTCGGGGCCCCGGTAATGGAGCCTCCCGGGAAGCAGTTCTCGAGCAGCCGCGCGGCGGTCTCACTCGGAGCGAGGGTGCCGGTGACCACGCTCACCAGATGATGAACGTTAGCGTAGCTCTCAAGCGCGCAGAGCTTCTCGACGTGCACGCTGCCCGTGGTGCAGGAGCGACCGATGTCATTGCGCATGAGGTCGACGATCATCACGTTCTCGGCACGATCCTTGGCCGAGCCGAGCAGGCGCTCCGCCTGCAGGCGATCGCTGGCGCCGTCCTGCCCACGCCGAAGTGTGCCCTTGATGGGCCGGGTCTCGACACGCCCCTCCGCCACCCGCAGGAAGCGCTCGGGCGAGAGGCTCAGCAAGACGCCATCGCCGCAGGCAATATAGGCCGAAAACGGCGAGGCCATGCGTCGGCGCAGCCGCAGATAGGCCTCCCACGGGTCGCCGGCACCGGCAGCGCTCAGCCGCTGCGCGAAGTTCACTTGGTAGACGTCTCCGGCCAGGATGTACTCGTGGATGCGGCTGAAGGCACGCGAATAGTCGGTGTGCGTGAGATTGGAGGTGAAACGGCCCGAGATCGCGAACGCCGCTGGCGGCGGTACCGGCCGGGCGAGAGCGTGCAGGATCTCGCTTCGCGTGGAGGGATCGATCAGCGTGGTGAAAACTGCGGCGCTGCGCCGCAGTTCATGGTCCTGCAGCAGGGCCCAACCGTGGATCCCGACGCACAGATCAGGCAGCGCCCCCGATTCCCGTCGTGCGCTTCGCGCCATGTCAGCACCAAGCCCGTAACCGAACAGACCTATGGCGCCCCCCGCAAAGGGCCATTCTCCGGCGACAGAGCGCTCTGTCGGACGCAGCGAATCGAGCAGATTTTCGAGGATACGAAAGGGGGATCCCGGGACGGTGGTGGTCTCACCATGCTGGCGCAAGGTGGTGATGCCGCCGCGGGACTCGAGCACTGCAACCGGATCCGATGCGATCAGATCGAAGCGACCCTCCGGACTGAACGGCCGGGCGCTGTCCAGCAACACCGCACCCGGCCGATCACGGATGCGCGCGAAGTACGTGCACACGTCCTCGAGGTAGGGCAGGGGAACTACGTCCTGCATGCGCAATCGTTTCGCCTCCGGCGGTTGATATTGCCGCTCTAACTGCCTAATCTTGCGAGGGTTTTTATCGGCCAGCCGAGAGCCTCGCCGACACTGCCTCCGGGCATGGCAAGTTGGTCGGCAGTGTGCCATTTTTCTTGCGCCGCGCGGTGCTAAGGGCGGCGTGAAACTTTTTCCTCTTTTGAAAAAAGGACTGCAGCAAGATGAGTGACGAGCGGAGTTCCGGGTACTCCCTGCAGAATCCCTTCCACGATGAGCCTGAGCACGCCTTCACGGTGCCGGGGCAAGTGGGATACCAGCCGGGCCTCTATGAGCAGACGCTGGCCGCGGGCCTTGCGCTGCAGCAGCGCCCCCGGCGCGCCGCCGGCGTGGTCAGCATCGAGCGCCAGCACCAGAAAGACCGCATGACGATCTGGGAGCGCATCGGCGTGCTCGCCGATGGCGAACCCACCGTGCTGTTCCAGAACTGGGGCGAGAACCTGGACGGTGCCTCGCTGGTCACGGCCATCGTGCGCGTGAACGGGCGCGATGTCGCCCTCTACGGCCATGATTTCACCGTGCGCGCAGGCTCGATGGATGCCACCAACGGGCGCAAGCTGGCAAAACTCTTCGAGTTGGCCGGCAAACGGCGCATTCCGCTAGTAGGCCTCAACGACAGCGCGGGAGCCTTCGTTCCCGCCGGTGTCGGCGGGCTTGATGGCTACGCCGAGGCGTTCACGGCGCTGCGCAAGGTGAGCGGGGTGGTGCCCAGCATCATGTGCATGTTCGGCTTCAATGCAGGTGGCGGATCTTATCTGCCGCGGCAGGGGAGTTTCGTGATCCAGCCTCGCGGGACGTTCTTTGGCCTTACGGGCGCGGGTGTTGTGAAGTCTGTGCTGGGCGAAGATGTGACGCCCGATGAACTCGGCGGGCCGGGCGTGCACTCGCAGAGCGGGGTCACCGACTTTGTCGTGGAGGACGAGGTGGGCGCCCTGATGAAGGTGCGCGAGCTTCTGAACTACATCCCGAACAACAACGCCGAACTCGCCCGCTACCAGCCCACCTCGGATCCCGTGGACCGCAAGACCTGGGACGTGGATATCCTGCTGCGCAAGGCCTTCAATTCGCCCACCGGTTTCAACACGCCCTTCGATGTAAGCATCATCATCCAGCAGCTCTGCGACCATGGCGACTTCATGGAAGTGCAGCCCGAGCGCGCCCGCAACACCATCACCGCCTTCGGCCGGCTTGGCGGACAGGTAGTGGGCTTTGTAGCGAACAACAGCTCCGTTGCCTCCGGGCAGATAGACATCGCAGCCGCCTACAAGAACGCCCGTTTCATACGCTTCTGCAACCTCTACAACATACCGGTGGTCTTCATGGAAGACACCACGGGATTCCTGCCCGGACGGGAGCAGGAGGCAGGCGGCATCGTGCAGGCGGGTCGCGCCATGCTCGATTCGATCATCGACCTGCGCACGCCGCGGTTCCTGGTGATCCTGCGCAACGCCTTCGGCGGCGCCTACGCCTCGTTCAACAATTACCCGACGGGTGCCGATCTGGTGATCGCGCTGCCCACGACGCGCGCGGCGGTGATGGGGCCGGCCGGCGTCGAGTTCGTTTACAAGGACGAATTGCGGGCCGTGCGGGCCGCGCGCCAGACCCGGCTCGCTGACGCCCTTCATGAACTACGCGAGGCGGGCTCGGCCAATGCTGAGGTCGAGGCCCAGCAGCGCGTTGACGCCTGGGTGAAGGAGCAGGAGGTGGCGCTCGGTTTGCGCTATGAGAAAGAGTTGATGAACCCCAATGAGGCGCTCAGCCTCGGCTCGATATCGCAGATCGTGATGCCATCGGATCTGCGCAAGGTGCTGGCGGAGAACCTGTTGTTCCACCTGCGCCACTACGAGCCCGGCCCGTTCGCGGGCGTGCAGCGCGAATTCCACTGACCTCAGACCGGCGTAGAGACACCAGACCGTGCCCAGCAGCAACGAACACTATCTCGGCAATCCTCTCGTCCATCGCGATCGTCGTCTGGGCGCCGCCGCCTCGGCGTGGGTGCGCAGCTTCGACTGTGCGGACATCCGCCCACTCATCATCTGTCGTGGCCCGATCCGCCGCGAGGCCATGGATGTGTTCGATGAGATGGGTATCCACGGTTACGGCATCCTGTTGTCCGAGAAGGACTCCATCACGTTTTCCAATGCGCTAGCGCCCGAGCTGCGCACGCTGACGGATCCGCACCGGGTGCATCGGGTGCCCGACTACACGGGCGCCAGCCGAGAGGAACGCACTCAGCGTATCCACCAGATCATCGCCATCGCCCACGACAACGGCTACGACTCGGTCTTTGCCGGATACGGCTTCATGTCCGAGGACGAGGAGCTGGTGAAGTCGCTGGAGGAGGCGGGGCTGCGCTTCATCGGGCCTTGCAGTGGCACGGTGCGGCGGGCCGGCTTCAAGGACGAGGCCAAGCGCACCGCGCTGGCCGTGGGCGTCAGCGTGACGCCCGGCATCGACAACCTGACCACGCTCACCTTGCTGCGCAAACACCCGGATGCCCACGCGCTGCAGGCACTTGCTGCCGCACAGGCGCTCGACATTCCGGCGTCGACTTTCGGCCCTGATGTGTCGCTCGAGGCGCAGGTGGACGCGGTGCTGAACGCCGCGTGTCGCAAGGGCATCGACGTGTACACCGTAGAGGAACTCTGCACCGAGCTCCTTACCCGCCTCACCGAACTCTACGCGCGCTATCCGCAGAACCGCATCCGCCTGAAGGCGATCGGCGGCGGTGGCGGCAAGGGCCAGCGCATACTCGCCTCGCCGGCGTCCTTCGACACTGGCACCCTGGACGAGCGGATCGCCATGGCCGCGGCGCCAGCGCCCGAGAAAGCGCGCGAGATCCTTGCCGAGGTCAAATCCACCGGGGTCGGCGACAACAAGAACATCCTGCTCGAACTGAACATCGAAACCACCCGGCACCAGGAGATCCAGGTCATCGGCAACGGCCAGTGGTGCACCACGCTGGGCGGCCGTGACTGCTCATTGCAGATGCACGAGCAGAAGCTTCTCGAGGTCTCGGTCACTGAAGAAGAGCTGGCGCTTGCGATCGCGGCCGCCGATGCGGCGGGGCAGACCGCGCAGGCCGCCGTCCTGCGACAGGACTTGCTGATCCTGCAGCGCATGGAGGAGGAGGCCGCTCGCTTCGGCGCTGCGGTGGGTCTTGATTCCGTGTCCACCTTCGAATGCATCGTCGAGCGGGATCATCACTTTTTCATGGAGATGAACACCCGCATACAGGTCGAACACCGCGTCACCGAGCTGTGCTATGGGCTGCGTTTCACGAACCCTGATGTACCAGACGAGCATTTCGTGGTGGAGTCGCTGGTCGAGGCGATGGTCCTGCTGGCGCGCCACGGCAAGCGTCTGCCGCGTCCGGCACGCGTGCATCGTCACAACGCCTCGCTCGAGGCACGGCTGAACGCCACCAACCAAGCGCTGGCGCCGCACGCCGGCGGAGTTATCCGCACCTGGTCGAACGCGGTGCCCGGCGAGATCCGTGACGATCAGGGCATCAGCATCCACAACCCCGACACCGATGTGTTCATGTCCTACACCCTTGCGGGCGCCTACGACAGTAATATCGCGCTGCTGCTCACGGTGGGCAACGATCGGGGGGGTGTGTATCGGCGCCTGGCAGAAATCCTGCGGGTGACGCACCTGGCAGGCAAAGACCTCTCGACGAACCTCGAGTTCCACTACGGCCTGGTGAACTGGTTTCTTGGCGCCAATGTGCAGGCACGCCCGACCACACGCTTCATCGTGCCCTACCTCACCGCCGTGGGGCGGCTGCGACAGCGTGCAGAGACGCTCGATACGGAGCATGCCTTCGCGGAAATCCGCCGGCGCCTGGCGGGAGCCGAGCAGGACAAAACGGCTCGCGCCGCGCTCGCGTCCTGCGTAGACCGCAAGCAGTCGCTGCTGCTTCGTCCGCTCCAGAAGCTACTTGCCGAGCCCCATATGTTGTCGGGCTGGTTGAGTCTCAACCGCGCCGCGTTTGCAGCAGCCGGCGATGCCTGGAGCTTTGCATGCAATCCCCTCGAGTTGCTGGCCGACGCTTACCACTACCTGAACATGGATTTCCGCGAGGCCACGCCGCCTGCGTACATGATCTGGGATCACGACAATGCCGTGCTGCAGCAGGCACTGGCGTTCTATCGCGAGGCCGCATCGCTCACGGGCATCACGCAGTGGTCCGCGCTCGATGCGGCACTGCGCGCAGATACGGCGCCCGCCGGCGCGGCCATCGCAGACTGGAGCGCAGTCCGCGCCGCCCATGCCGGGTTCCAGGCGGGCACCTCGGTGCTGCTCGTGCTGCCGTACATCGCGGCCACTACGGGGTTCTTCGATCTGCGGGTGCTGGAAGACCTGTCGATCGACATTCCCGAGGTGCTGCTTGAGCCTCGCCATCAGGCAGACATGGCAAAGGTGCTGGTGCCGCCTCCGGCTGCGCGTGCCGACGAAATCCTCGCCGCGAGCGGCGGCATGTTCTACCCGCGTGAAGCGCCCGGCTCTCCCGCGTTCATCAACGAGGGCGAGCATTTCAAGACGGGCGATCCGCTCTACATTGTCGAAGTGATGAAGATGTTCAACCGCGTCTACGCGCCTTTCAGCGGGACCATCGAGAAAGTCCTGCTGCACGGCGAGGGCGTGATCATCAAGAAGGGGCAGCCGCTCTTCAAAGTTGTCCCGGACGAGCAGATCGTGCTGGATACGCCCGAGGAAGTACGCGATCGCCGCGTCGGCGCCACTGCAGCCTTCCTGAAAACTCTGGAGGCCTGATGATCACTGCACTCGATCACATCGCGATTGCTGTCCCGGACCTCGAACGCGCCATACAACGGTTTCTGGAGGATTTCGGGCTGCCCTTCGAGGGCACAGAGGACGTTGAATCGGCGCAGACCGCTACTGCGTTTTTCCCGCTGCCGGAGACACGTATCGAACTTGTGCATCCCTTGCGCGGTGCCGGCCCGATCGCCAGGTATCTCGAGAAAAAAGGCGGCGGGCTGCATCACCTGTGTTTTCGCAGTGACGACATCGACGCTGATGTGGAGCGCCTGCGTCAGAAGGGCTACCAGTTCCTGAGCGACGCGCCGGGACCCGGGGCGCACGACTGTCGTGTGATATTCATCCATCCCAAGAGCTGCGATGGCGTCCTGATCGAGTTGAGCCAACCGCCCTCGGATCATTGATCCGTTTGGGGTAGGGCAGAAAAGGGTAGGCGTAAGCATCAGCGCGCCGGTGCCTGAGCAGCAGCAAGGAAATCATCATGAGCACATCCGATTACAAACCGGCTCCCGCGAGTCTCGCCGACTGGGAAAAAGCTGTCCGCAAGCAACTCGGGGGCACTGAGCCCGACGCCCTCGACACGATCACGCCCGAGGGTATCCGTCTCAAGGCGCTGTACACGGCGGCGGATACCGCAGGTCTCCCCTTTGCCGACACACTGCCGGGTTTCGAGCCCTTTGTGCGCGGGCCGCAGGCGACCATGTACGTGGGCCGCCCCTGGACTATCCGCCAGTACGCAGGCTTTTCCACCGCCGAGGAATCCAACGCCTTCTACCGCAAGGCACTCGCGGCCGGCGGGCAAGGCGTCAGCGTGGCCTTCGATCTCGCCACTCACCGGGGCTACGACTCCGATCACCCGCGTGTGGTGGGCGATGTCGGCAAGGCAGGGGTTGCCGTCGACAGCATCGAGGACATGAAACTCCTGTTCGATGGCATCCCGCTCGACAAAGTGTCGGTGTCCATGACCATGAACGGAGCTGTATTGCCGGTGCTTGCCGGTTACATAGTTGCCGCGGAGGAGCAGGGCATTGCACAGGAGCTGCTTTCGGGCACGATCCAGAACGACATCCTGAAAGAGTTCATGGTGCGGAACACCTACATCTATCCGCCCCGCCCCTCGATGCGCATCATCTCCGACATCTTCGCCTACACCTCGCAGAAGATGCCGAAGTACAACTCGATCTCGATCTCCGGCTATCACATGCAGGAAGCAGGCGCGACCGCCGACCTCGAACTCGCTTACACGCTCGCCGATGGCGTCGAATACATCCGCGCTGGTATCGCAGCGGGCATGGATGTCGACAAGTTCGCCCCGCGCCTGTCCTTCTTCTGGGCGATCGGCATGAACTACTTCATGGAAGTGGCGAAGATGCGCGCCGCCCGCCTGCTCTGGGCGAAGCTGGTCAAGCAGTTCGACCCGAAGAGCGACAAGTCGCTCTCTCTCCGCACGCACAGCCAGACCTCCGGCTGGTCGCTCACAGCGCAGGACGTCTACAACAACGCCATCCGCACCTGCTTCGAAGCCATGGCGGCCGCCGGCGGCCAGACGCAGTCACTGCACACCAACTCCTTCGACGAAGCGCTAGCGCTTCCGACCGACTTCTCCGCCCGCATCTCACGCAACACGCAGATCTTCCTGCAGCAGGAAGCTGGCGCCTGCCGCACCATCGATCTGTGGGGCGGCTCCTACTACGTCGAACGCCTCACCTACGATCTCGCGCGCAAGGCGTGGGCTCACATCCAGGAAGTCGAGGCCATGGGCGGCATGGCCAAAGCCATCGAGGAAGGCCTGCCGAAACTCCGTATCGAGGAAGCCGCCGCCAAGACGCAGGCCCGCATCGACAGCGGCGTGCAGACGATCGTCGGCGTCAACAAGTTCCGCCTCAATGAAGCTGAAGACGTGCCGGTCCTCAAAGTGGACAACGCCAAGGTCCGCACCATGCAGCTCGACAAGCTCAAGCGCCTCAAGAGCGACCGCAACGAGACCGACGTCGCCGCCGCCCTGGACGCCATCACCAAGGCCACCGAAACAAACACCGGCAACCTCCTCGAACTCGGCGTCGCCGCCGCCCGCGCCAAGGCGACTGTCGGCGAGATCAGCTACGCCATCGAGAAAGTCGTCGGCCGCCACCAGGCCGTCATCAAGTCGATCCAGGGCGTTTACGCCCAGGGCATGTCCG
>CAJADV010000483.1 GCA_903938575.1 uncultured Gammaproteobacteria bacterium | reverse complement strand
AGCCGCCCTGCTCGATGGTGAACTGTACTGCCCACGATGCCACGGGCTGAGCACCCACGCCCGCACTGAGCGGCATAGCGGGAACATCAAAGAGCTTGATCTGGCTGACCGCTTCCGGTGGAACCGACACGCGCGCCAAACCGTCCGCGTACGAATCGCGGTACAGCGAACCTGATGTTCGTACCAGCTGCGGCATATGTGTATCGATGGTGCCGCCACCGAGCCATGGGGTGTACGGACCCCAGGAGAGGTATGAGAAGAATCCACCGGCGATGCCTGAAATCGTCAGCAGGGGGGCGTTGTCACTACCGATGGCAGGCGCATTCGCCACGTCACTGCGTCGGCTCCATCCAGTGAAGTCACCGATGGTCACTGTGGACTGGAAGAACCCCATGCCGATCGCCAACAGACCCACCGACAAGACACCGGAAGCAAGGCCAAACCCTGCGCCAATCGTCACATCGGCTAAGCGCGGAATGGAGAGATTCATAGGGATGAATCGATCCGTAAAGATGCGCAGAATGGCTAGCAGAGCGACGAACACGCCCACCAGCACCAAGCCCTTGGAGTACTCGCCCGCTGAACTGCTCAGCATGCGGTACGACAATGGTTCCCATACACCGAAGGCGATCGCGCCGGAGGTGACGACGCAGAGAAAGTGGACCAATGCGCTGAACGCGCCGTTGTTGGACCACCAGTAGGTGATGAGAAGGATGACTGCAATAGCGATGACTGAGATGATCACGGGGTGGTCCTTACTGCTTCTTCTGGCCAGTCGGCTTGACTGGCGTAGTGGCGACTGCGCCGGGGGTAGGGGCAGCCGCTGGCTTCACAGCGCCCGCGGTAGAAGTTCCAGCGGGTGCCGGCGGCGGTGCAAAGATGCGCTTCACTTCATCGAAGCTGGTCTCGCCGTTGCGCACCTTGATGAGTGCAGCATCCTGCAGTGACGGGCACTTGAAGGTGCGCCGAGCATGCATGTACGCACCTTTCACATCACCGGTGGCAAGCACGGCGCGTGACTCGTTATCCAAGGGCAGCGCTTCAACAACCGCGCAGCAACCAAGGAATCCAACTCCCCTGCAGGTTGGGCAATCAACCGGCTGATCCTTGATCAGCACCTTGCCACTTTGCTTATAAATCTGCACCGGCTTGCCAGCGGGAATGCCCAGCATCTTCTGTTCCGCTGGATTTGGCGTGTACGGAGCGCGGCAGGTCAGGCACAGTTTGCGAACCAGCCGCTGCGTCACCACCATGCGCAGCGCATCAGCCGCTGCCTTCGGGTCACCCACCGACTTCAGCCAAGCAGCCATGATGTCCGGAACGCTGTCGGATGGCATTCCAACATAGAAGAGCGTGGAGCGAGCACCGGGTGCGCACAGCACCTTGGAAGACCCAGCATCTGCTACGTCAGCAGCAAACACCACATCAGGCCCACGGCGCACGATCGATTGCAACTGCGTACCAAAGTCACTCTTGGATGCATCAAAGTCAGTGTGCTCAACACCTTCCACGACGCGCTCAAAGCGGCGCTCGAGCGTCTTGATGTTGGAGGTGAGTGAGTCATGTCGACCCAGAAGCGCATAGGTCAGGGTGGTGAGACCTTGACCAGGACGCGCACCAACCAGCACCGTTCCGCGTGGGTCAGCGGTGATGGTGTCCACCAAGAGCTTCAGTTGCTGCTCACCCATTCCAACCTT
>CAJADV010000482.1 GCA_903938575.1 uncultured Gammaproteobacteria bacterium | reverse complement strand
GTGGTGAGGGAGGGATTCGAACCCTCGATACGCTATTAACGTATACACACTTTCCAGGCGTGCTCCTTCAACCGCTCGGACACCTCACCAAGGCTGGAAATCGAGCCGCGTACTTTACTGGGGGGGCCGGGGGCTTACAAGCCACAGGACAGGGCAATTACAGGCTTACTGCCGAACGAGGCGCGTGGGGGAAGGAGCCGCCTTGCCGGTGGATCGGAACGGGTTGATGTCGATCCCGCCGCGGCGCAGGAAGCGGGCATAGACGCTCAGCTCACGCGGGCGGCAGCGCGCCAGGATGTCTACGAAAATGCGCTCCACACAATGCTCGTGAAAACCCGGGTAATCGCGGAAGGACACGAGGTAGCGCAGCAGGTCCTCGTGCTCGATGCGCGGCCCGGTGTAGCTGATCTGCACGCTGGCCATATCGGGTTGGCCGGTAACCGGGCACAGCGACCGGAACAGGTTCGTGTGCAGCGTTTCAGACACCATACGTCCGGTCTCGAGGCGCTGCAGCAAGCCTGCGTCGGGTTGGTAGACCGGCGCTGCGATCCGGATGGTGTCCAGGGATTCCCCGGTCAGGCTCGCGATTCCCGCCTGTGTGGCCTGGCTGATCGTGAGCAAATCGACCACCACCTGCGCACCCACGGTGACCGAGAGGTCGGACTCCAGGGTGCGCACCACGTCGTAGGCGCTGGCAAAGGGTGTCTGGGCGAAGGAGCCCAGGTAGAGTTTGAGTGACTTGGACTCGACGATTGCCCGCGAATCGCAGGGCACCGAGATCTGCAGTACGCCGACCTCGGGTTTGCCGTCGCGATCAAGCCAGGTGAGTTCCCAGGCCGTCCACAGGTCCACGCCTTCAAAGGGCAGTTCACTGCCTGGCGCGATCAGGTCGCCGCGCATACGGCTACGGTCGATGGGAAACAATAGCGATGGGGTGTACTGCGATACGGCCTCGGAGCGCTTTCCAAGCGCCGTATCGTTGAACTCGTCCTGATTCATGGCGGGTTACATCCGGGATCAAACTCTGTTCGCGGGAGTGTAGATGGTTTCATCGTCAGGACCCGACGCAGTCGCTCGCGCACCGCGGCGCCCTCCGGCTCACTGCCGCAGACGCTTGCCGGATTCGAGCAGGTAGAGGCTGTAGAACCAGGCAACCACGATGAAGAGCACGATCATCGCCAGCGCGAAGTCCACGCGGATATCGGAGACACCCAGAAGCCCGTAGCGGAATGCGTTGACCATGTAGAGGATGGGGTTCAAATGCGCCAGAGCGCGCCAGAACGGCGACAGCAGATCCATCGAATAGAACACCCCGCCCAGATAGGTGAGCGGCGTCAGCACAAAGGTGGGAATGATCGAGATGTCGTCGAAGTTGTCGGCGAACACGGCATTGATGAACCCGGCCAGCGAGAACAACACCGAGGTGAGCAGCACCACCAGCACGGTGAGCCCGATGTCCTGCACGTGCAATCGCGTGAAAAACAGCGACAGCACGGTCACGATGAGCCCCACGCAGAGCCCGCGCGCCACGCCACCCGCGGTAAAACCGAGCAGGATCACCCAGTTGGGCGTGGGCGAGACGAGCAGTTCCTCGATGTGGTGTTGGAACTTGGCGCCAAAAAAGGAGGACACCACGTTGGCGTAGCTGTTGTTGATCACGGCCATCATGATCAGGCCAGGCACCACGAACTGGATGTAGTCGAAGCCACCCATGGGGCCGATCCGCGAGCCGATC
Source organism: uncultured Gammaproteobacteria bacterium (assembly GCA_903938575.1). Taxonomy (GTDB): domain Bacteria; phylum Pseudomonadota; class Gammaproteobacteria; order Pseudomonadales; family UBA5518; genus UBA5518. The sequence continues at coordinate 6,620 of CAJADV010000482.1, read as the reverse complement.
AGGCGACCGAAGATCACGAAGTAGAGCACCATCGTGATCGCCGGGGGCAGCAGCGTCTGCGCCCAGATCCGTGTGAAGCGGCGTACTTCCTTGATCAGGATGGTGAGGAAGGCGGTGAGTATTTCCTGACCGTTCATGCCGCTGCCCCTCCCTTGCCGTGTTGCAGCAGGCCCACGAACAGCTCCTCGAGGCGATTGGCCTTGTTGCGCATACTGGTGACCGGCAAGCCACGCTCCGTGAGCAACTCGAACAGTCCGTTCAGCGACTGCCCTTTCTGCACGGCCACCTCGAGTGTGCGCGGATCCGTGACCCGTGTGGCGTAGCCCTCGAGCGCGAAGTCACTCGCCACATCTGCGCCCAGATCGAGCACGAAGGTCTCGACCTGCATCTGCCGCAGCAACTGCTTGACGCCCGTGTTCTCGATGATGCGGCCATCGTCGATGATCGCGATGTTGCGGCAGAGTCGCTCTGCTTCTTCGAGATAATGCGTGGTGAGGATGATGGTGGTGCCGGCGGCGTTAAGCTCCTGCAGGAAGCTCCACATTGAGCGGCGCAGTTCGATGTCCACGCCCGCGGTGGGCTCGTCCAGGATCAGCAGGCGCGGCTCGTGCACGAGCGCGCGGGCAATCATCAGGCGCCGCTTCATACCGCCCGAGAGGGTGCGGGCGGCATGATCGCGCTTGCCCCACAGCTCGAGGCGGTGCAGGTATTTCTCGGTACGTTCACGCGCCAGCGCACGCGGCAAACCGTAGTAACCCGCCTGGGTGGCGAGGATGTCGCCCACCTTCTCGAAATTGTTGAAGTTGAATTCCTGCGGCACCACGCCGATATGACGCTTGGCCCCGGGGAAGTCGAGATCGATATCTGTCCCGAAAACCTCCACCGTGCCGCCGCTCTTGCGCACGAGCGAGCAGACGACGCCGATGGTGGTGGACTTGCCCGCGCCATTGGGACCCAGCAAGGCAAAAAAGTCGCCCTGCTCGACATCGAGATCAATACCCTTCAGTGCCGATAGTCCGTTGGAGTAGGTCTTGGACAATTGCCTGATACGCAGGGCAAGGCTCATCGTGGCGGTACGCTCCGAGCGAGGGCTTCGCTCCCATGTTATCCATCGCCTCGCGGCGGCGTCACCCGTTCAGGGGCCGGCAGCGGCATAATGCCGGTGCCCGCGATCAAGGAGAGCGCGATGACCACCGCACTGCCCAGAACCATCCCCAGCCTGCCAACCCGCTGGTACGTCGATGAGGCGCATCACCAGCGCGAGATCGAGGCCATATGGCGACGCGAATGGCTGTGCATCGGCCGTGAAGCGGACTGGGCCGCGCCGGGAGACTACCGGCTGGTGCCGATCGCGGGGCAGGAACTGCTGGTGCTCCGGGGCGAAGACGGTGAGCTCAGAGCTTTTCACAACACCTGCCGGCATCGGGGCTCGGTGCTCTGCACCCAGAGCGCCGGGCACTTTGCCGGGGGACGCATCGTCTGTCCCTACCATGCGTGGACCTATTCGCTGGACGGGCAACTCGCCCGCACGCCCCGGCGCATTCCCTGCGCCGATTTCGACGCCTCGAACTACCCCCTGTACGGGGTGGCGCTGGACACCTGGGCCGGGTTTGTTTTCATCAACTTCGAGCCGGCACCGGCAATGACGCTGCGCGAGGCCTTTGGCAGCGAGTTCGATCTTGTTGCCAGCTGGCCGCTCGCCACGCTGCGCACGGCGCACAGCGAAACCCACACCGTCGCCTGTAACTGGAAGCTCTTCTGGGAGAATTTCATGGAGTGCGCGCACTGCCCGGGCGTGCACCCGGAGCTCTCCCGCGCGGTGCCGCTTTACGGCAAGGGCTTGCTCCGGCTGGACGACGAGCCCAACTACCAGCCCGCTCCGGGCGATTTGCTGGAAGCCAGTTGCGGCGAGGGCGTGGAGACCTGGAGCACCAGCGGCAAGCTGTGCCTGCCCCCCCTGTCGGGCATCGACCCCGCAGCCATCGCCACCGGCATGCGCTTCGCCACCTTCTTCCCCTCGGCCTTCGTGGTGGGGCATCGCGATTACGTGCGCTCGGTGCGCCTGCACCCACTCGGGGTCGACAAAATCGAAGTGACGATCGAGTGGTATGTGGATCCGGCCGTGCCGGCATCAGAGGTGGATGTGAAAACGCTGACGGAGTTCGGGAGGCTGGTGGTGTTGCAGGATGCCCGGGCTTGCGAACTGGCGCAGCGGGGGCAGCGGAGCACGCGTCACGAGGCGGGCGTGCTGATGCCGCAAGAATACGATGTGGCGCTGTTTCACCGCTGGGTGCAGGAACGACTGGCCTGAAACGCAAAACCCCGGAGGAACCTGCTTTCGCGGGCTCGTACCGGGGTTAGCGAGGGGCGCTGGAGGCGCCCCGGAGCACAGATCAGAAGCGGCGACGCGGAGCGTTGTCGTCGCGCGGCTTGCGCTCTTCTGCCTGATTGACGCGGATGGTGCGGCCGCCGATATTGCGGCCGTTCATGGCCTGGATGGCCTCTTCCGCTTCGGCGTTGTTCGCCATCTCAACGAAACCGAAGCCCTTGGAGCGGCCGGTTTCACGATCCATGATTACCGTGGCACGGGACACATCGCCAAACGCCCCGAAGGCGTCGCGCAGCTCCTGATCACTGGTCGTGTAGGCAAGATTGCCAACATAGATATTCATTCAATCACCATCTCGAAACGTGCCGTGCAGGCATGTGGCCACTATCGAATATGCACAGGCACGGACTACAAGATAGTGGTTGCGGCACTGCTCGCCGGCAGAGCCGAATTCGCGCGAAGGTGGCGTCCCCTAGGGGATTCGAACCCCTGTTACCGCCGTGAAAGGGCGATGTCCTAGGCCTCTAGACGAAGGGGACGTAGCGCTTCCGCGAAGCCGCGCATTCTAGGGAGGCCCCCCGGGAGCGTCAAGCAAGCGGCGACAACAATTACGAAAATCCATCGCCCCCCGCGTCTCAGGGGCTGGCTGCCTGCTGTTCCTCAAGATCGAGCGAGGCCGAGTTGATGCAGTAACGCAAGCCCGTAGGCCGCGGCCCATCGGGAAACAGGTGCCCCAGATGGGCGCCGCAGCCACGGCACATAACCTCGGTGCGCGCCATGCCGAAACTGCTGTCGGTCTCGGTGAGCAGGCCTTCCTCGGCGATCGGGGCGTAGAAACTCGGCCACCCCGAGCCGCTGTCGTACTTGGTGACTGAATCAAACAGAGCCTCGCCACAGCAGGCGCAGCGGTATGTCCCCGCCGTCTTGGTGTCCCAGTATTTGCCCGTAAAAGCCCGTTCGGTGCCCTTCTCGCGGCAGACGTGGAACTGCTCTGGCGTGAGCTTGTCGCGCCACTGCTCGTCTGATCCCGATCCACTCATGCGGTCTCTCCCGTATCTGCAAAAAACCCCGGTTTCGGGGCCGGCGGACCCCAACTATACTGGCTGCTCAACCCGGAGACACCCCGCACCCATGCGTGACTACCGCAAATCCCACAAGCTCGCCAACGTCTGCTACGACATCCGCGGCCCGGTGCACGAACGGGCAACGGTGATGGAGGAAGAAGGGCACCGGATCCTCAAGCTGAACATCGGCAACCCCACCCCCTTCGGCTTCGATGCCCCGGAGGAAATCCTGGTCGATGTGATCCACCACATCCCCGAGTCGCAGGGCTACTGCGATTCCAAGGGACTGTACTCGGCCCGCAAGGCGGTGATGCAGTACGCCCAGCAGCGCAGCATCGCGGGCGTCGAGGTGAACGACATCTACCTCGGCAACGGGGTGAGCGAACTGATCGTCATGGTGATGCAGGCCCTCGCCAACGACGGCGACGAAATCCTGATCCCCGCGCCCGATTACCCGCTCTGGACGGCCGCCACCACGCTCGCCGGCGGCACGGCGGTGCACTACCGCTGCGACGAGCAATCAGACTGGTACCCGGATCTGGCCGATATCCGCGCGAAGATCACGCCCAATACCCGCGCCATCCTGATCATCAACCCCAACAACCCCACGGGCTCCGTGTACCCGCGCGAAATCCTCGAGTCGATCGTGGAGATCGCGCTCGAGCACGGACTGGTGATCCTGGCAGACGAGATCTACGACAAGATTCTCTACGACGACGCCGAGCACACCTCCCTCGCCAGCATCTCCCAGGAGCCGCTCTGCCTCACCTTCAACGGGCTCTCCAAGACCTACCGGCTGGCGGGCTTTCGCTCGGGTTGGTTGATCGTCTCCGGGGCCAAACACAAGGCCCGCGACTTCATCGAGGGCCTCGATATCCTTGCCTCGATGCGCCTGTGCGCGAACGTTCCTGCACAGCACGCCATCCAGACCTCTCTCGGCGGGCGCCAGAGCATCAACGACCTTATCCTGCCCGGTGGACGGCTGCTGGAACAGCGGGACCGCGCCTGGGAACTGCTGAACCAGATACCGGGTGTCAGCTGCGTGAAACCGCGCGGCGCGATCTACCTCTTCCCGCGGTTAGACCCCAAAGTCCACCGCATACACGACGACGAGAAACTCGTCTACGACCTGCTGACCCAGGAAAAGATGCTGCTGGTGCAGGGCACCGCCTTCAACTGGCCGGAGCCCGACCACCTGCGCGTGGTGTTCCTGCCGCGCAAGGAGCAGATCGAGGATGCGGTGGAGCGACTGGAGCGCTTCCTGAAGACCTACACCCAATAGGCGCTGGCGCTCAGGGCGAAAACCCCGCCGCCAGCAAATCCAGCCGCAGCGGCTCTGGAGTATCGCCTAGCCGCCACGCGCTGAACTCCCGACGCGCGGGGTAATCCCGCCGCAGCCGATCAAAAGCCCTTCCGCGTTGTGCGGGGTCCGCGATCAGCGAGGCCCGCAGGCGGGCATCATCGGCACGCAGGTCATAACAGGCGAGCACCGCCTCCTGCCAGGAGCTCAACGTGTCCGGCAGCACCCCCGCCAACGGCAGGGAATACGCCGGGGGGCCAGCCACGCCCATAACCGCACACAACGCCTCATGGACCTGCAGCATCCCGCGTAACTTGCCGTCGGCGGCATAGCCGGCAATGTGCGGCGTCCCGACAAGGCAGCGCGCCAGCAGGCGCGGGTCGTACTCGGGCTCCGGCTCCCACACATCGAGCACCGCGCGCATGCGTGGGCGCGCGGCCAGGCTCTCCAGCAGCGCGGCGTTATCAACGACCGGCCCGCGGGAGGTATTTATCAGGAGCGCGTCCTCGCGCAGCGCGTGCAGGCGCGCGGCGTCCAGCAGGTGCCAGGTGGGGTGCGGGCCTTCGAATGTCAGGGGCACGTGGATGCTGATCACATCGCAGTCGAGCACGCGCTGCAGCGGGCCGTTCTCCGGGATGTCATCACGGAAGGGATCGCAGACCACGCAATCCACGCCCAGCGCGCGCAGTCGGCGGAGCAAGCGCGCACCCACCTCGCCGCAGCCCACGATGCCCACGCGCCTCGATGCGAGCTCGCCGTGCCCCGGAAAGGCCACCGCCAGCGCCGAAAACACGTAATCGACCACCGAATCGGCATTGGAACCCGGCGCGGAGGCAAAGGCGATCCCGCGCTTGAGGAGCTCCGCTGTATCGACATGATCGATGCCCGCCGTGGCGGAGCCCACGAAACGCAGCGCGCTGCCGGTCACCAGCGCCGCGTCCACGCGTGTCACCGAGCGCACCAGCAGCACCTGCGCATCGCGCACGGCTTCCGCATCGATGGCCCTCCCCGGCAGCAACAGCAGCTCGCCCAGTGGAGCGAGCAGTTCAGCCGCGCAGGGAATGTTCTCGTCTACGACCAGCTTCATGCAGAGACGCCTCCCACCCGGCGCAAACGCAGCCTGAGACGCTCATCAAAGCCGAGCCGCAGCCCGAAGCCCTCGAGGCGCTGCGCATCCACTGCTGCGCGGGAAAAACACGGTGCTTCGGGGAGTGCGTCTTCTGCCAGCGCCGTCAGGCGTCGCCCGACACGCAGCGATTGCGCGTGCTCCAATAACGCCGCCGCAGTGCGACGGGCACCGCGTCGCGGCGAGACCGCAATGGCCGGCAGATCAGCCAGGATGTCCTCGATATCCGCGTATTCCTGCAGCAGGCTCACCGCCGTGCGCTCACCGATGCCGGGCACGCCAGGAATGTCATCGATGGGGTCGCCGGTCAGGGCGAGACGCGCGGCCAGCTGCGCGGGCCGGATGCCATGGCGCACGGTCCAGGCATCGCGGTCCTGCACCTCGCCCCGCGGAAAATCCCATAGCGCATCCCCCGCGCACTGCAGCAATTGCCCCAGATCCTTGTCGCGGCTCAGCACCATGCAACGCAGCCCCGCGGCTCGCGCATGCACCGCGGCACTCGCCAGCAGGTCGTCGGCCTCGTAGAGCGGACTCGCGGCTTCGCAGATGCCGAGAAGCCGGGTGAGCTCGCGGCAGGATTGCAACTGAACGGCAAGCGCCTCGTCGGGCAGGGCGCGGCGCTGCTTGTAGCCCGGGTAGATCTGATGGCGGAAGCAGGTGCCGAGGCTCTCGTCGAAGGCGGCAAAGAAGCGGCCCTGCGGAGCGTGTGCCAAAAGCTCGGCCAGAAAACCGGCAAAGCCCACCACCGCATGGGATGGCATGCCTGAGGCGGAGGTCCATCGCGGCGGCAGGGCAAACCAG
>CAJADV010000481.1 GCA_903938575.1 uncultured Gammaproteobacteria bacterium | reverse complement strand
CGGCGGCATCGGCGGCGAAGTTCTCGCGCACGAAGCCGAGCAGGTGCGCGGCGTCGACGCGGGCCTTGCGCACTACCGGCGCGTGCCGGCCGCTGCCTGCGGGCAGCAATGCGAGCCCGCGCCTGACTGCGGCCATCGCTCGCCTGAACCACGTTCGCTTCGGTCCGGCCATATGCCTGCCCTTACCCCTCGCGCAGCTTCACGAGCCCGGCCCGAGCGATCGCCCGAAGCTTAGGCAGCCGCCAGCCATACTGCAGGAAACGCGGAAAATCGCGCAGTGCGGCAACCGGACCTCGACCCGGCCGCGCGTGCAGGCAGCGGAAGACGAGGCGCCAGAATCGCTGCGCCCGGAGGGGGCCGGTGGTGCGCAGCTGGTAGCCGATTGCCCTGCGCTGGCAGCGGCGCAAGGCCGGCAGCTGCGCGGCAACATCTGCGGGGAGCAGGCCGACCCCGTCGCGGGCCAGTGCTTGCGCGGCGAGGCTGACGGGCTCGGCAAGGCCGAAGCGCTCCACGCCGTCGGTGAAGCGTTTCCAGTCGATGGGTGCGCCGCAATGCATGCGCAGCAGCGCATCGACGAGGCGCTCGAAACGCTGCTCCCCATCGCGGTGGCCGTAGCCGGCCAGCAGCCAGAGCAGGTGATCCGCCGCGTCGAGCTGCAGCACGAGCGGCGATTCCAGCAACGGCAGCGCTCGTGCCGCCGCCCAGAACCAGGCTTCCGCCGCCGCGTCGCAGTCCTCCGGCAGCAGTCGCCAGCGCAGTTCCACGCGAAGCCGCGATCCGCCGCGCATGCTGTTGGTGTAATGAGCTGCCACGTAATTGGCCATGAGGTTGGACTCGAGATGCGGCACGGAGTGCCAGCCCGCCGCGCTCAGCTGGCGGATCGCCTGCAAGCCGTCCGCGGGCCGCACCAGCAGCGTGACGGCACGGTCGAAGTCGAAGGCGTATTCGGGGCAGCAGTCGAAGGCGAGCGCGGCACCACCGAGGAACATGCAATCGATGGCGCTCTCACGCAGGATTCCCAGCAGCGGCTTCAGTTCCTCGAGGAAGCGCCTGCTCTCAACCCAGTTGCGCTTGGCGATGCCGCGCAACCGGGGCAGCAGCGGATCGTCCTCGCGCTCATCCTGCAGGCGCCGGCTGAGCGTGGGCAGCAGCCGGAAGGAACCCATGTCGGCATGGTCCTGCCAATCGATCGCGGCCTGCCAGGCCACAGCGGCCTGCCTGGCATCGTCGCCGGCGAGGAAACAGGCGCGCAGGAGCAGCCCACGGGAATGCGCAGGCCAGAGTGTCCTGCGTCGGGCATCCATCTAGTTGCCTGGTTCCGGTCCGGCCACGGGCTGCGCGTGCGCAGGCGGCGGCTTCATCATCGTCATGTAGCTGTGCAGTGCCAGCCCGCCATCGACCGGCAGCATGCAGCCCGTAATGCGCTCTGCGAAGTAATCCGAGGACAGCATCACCGCTGCCCTGCCGATGTGCGCCGGCACCAGTTTGTGCCCTCCCAGAGGCGTGTAAGGGTGCAACGACGCGGCCCCGCCGTCCTCCTGCCCGACCGCGCCCGGGGCAATTCCGTTCACCCGGATGCCGGCCGCCGCGTGCTGCCAGGCCAGCTCCCTGACGGCCATGGCTAGCGCCGCCTTGCTCGCGCTGTAGGCAGCATCGCCGAACACCGCCTGCTGGTGCATGGAGCCGATGAACAGGACCGAACCGCGCACGCCCTGTGCGGACATCCGCTCGACGATCCGTGCCGTCAGGTCCAGCGGGCCGATGACATTGACCGCGAACAGGCGATCGAGGTCCTCGCGCGCCGCACCGGCGCCCGGCGGCGGCGTGTTCCGGATGCCGGCGTTGTTCACGAGTACATCGATGGTCACGCCCTGCGCGAGCAATTGCCGGGATAGCTCCTCGTTCGCCTGCGAGGACGCTACGTCGGAATCGAATCCGGTCGCCTGCACGCCGGCACCAGCCAATTCGTCTAGTAGCGATTGCCTGCTGCGCCCATCGATGTCGGTGAAATAGATATTGGCACCGTGCGCGGCCATTTCGAGCGCGATACCGCGGCCGATGCCGCTGCCGCCTCCCGTGATCAAGACATTGCGGCCGTCCAGAAGGCGTGCGGAATGCGTCTCCGGAGCTCGCCGCGCTGCCGGTCGTTCAAGACGCGGCGCGGGGACGACAGCAGGCCGCGACGGCGTGCCGCCGGCGACGAGGCGGAAAATCCTCGACAGCACTGACCTGATTTTCATGATGCGCGCGCTCCCCACCGACGGACCGGGCTCAGCCCGGCTCGCTTGATTTGCGGCGACGATCGAGCGCCGCCTTCAGCACGCGCACGTAGTCCTGCCGCGAGTCGCGCTTGCGGGTCCCGAGGCTTGCCATGTGCAACCGCCGGCGCATGACCACGTCGGGCAGCATCGCGGAGCGCATGCCGAGATCGGCGGCGCGCGCGTGCCAGTCGATGAACTCGCCGAGGTCGATGTCGGTACGGAAGGCGCCGACCTTGCGCATGGCCGCGGCGCGGATCAGCATCGCGCCAACGTGCATGCCCGGCACACGATCTTCCTGCACGCGGATGGACTGCCGCTGCTCGTCCGACAAATCAGGACTCAGGAACTGATCGACATGGCCGAACACCATGTCGAGCGCCGGATCGAGCCGGAACGCATCGAGTTGCAGCGCGGTCTTCGCCGGCAGCCAGACGTCGTCGGCATCGAGGAAGGCGAGGAATTCGCCGCTCGCCTGTTCCAATCCACGATTGCGCGCTGCGCCAGCGCCGCAATTCTCCTGTGTACAGACGATGACGCGCGCACCGAAGCTGCGCGCGACGCGCAGCGAATCGTCGGAAGAACCGTCGTCAACGAGGATGATCTCGCCCACCCCGGCCACCTGCGCGAGCACGCTGTCGACGGCCTCCGCGAGGTACTTCTCCGCGTTATATACGGGAATGATCACGCTGATGTTCATGGTTCAGCCCCCCCCTGACGCTTGCGCTGCAATGCCATCCTGACTGCCCGCAGCAGGTTGTGGTCGTTATCGGTGCCGAGCGAGATGTTGCGGTCGTGCACGCGCTTGCGCACCACCACCTGCGGAACGGCCTCCGGCGCCATGCCACAGCTCATCGCACGCGCGAACCAGTCGACGTCCTCTGCCGTGCCGAGCGTCTCATCGAAAAATCCGACCTGCTCGAACACGCTCCTGCGCGCCAGCAGCGTCTCCATGATGTGGGCGATGTGCTCGCCTTCCAGCAGGCCCGGCCGGAATCCCGGCGGGACCGCACAGCCCGGCTCGAGGAAAAACACCGCCTTGCCGGTGCAATAGGCGAGTCCCGGATTGGCGCGCAGGAAGTCGAACTGCACGCCGAGCTTGTCGCGGGTCCAGAGATCATCGTGCGAGACGAACGCCACAAACTCGCCGCGGGCGGCGCGGATTCCCTCGTTGTAGGCATTGGCGACACCGCGGCCGCTCTGCACCAGCACGCCGACGCCGGGTGTTCCGGCGACGATTTCCACCGTACGGTCGCTGGAGTGGCCGTCGACGACGATGACCTCCCCCGCCGCGACATCCTGCGCGAACACACTCGCTATCGCCTCACGGATGAATCTTTCGCCATTGCGCACGGCGATGATCACGCTCACATCCATTTGCTTCTCCTCATCGTGCTCCGTTTCGATGGACGGAATCGGACCAGCCGAGGTAATCGGCCAGCGACGGGAAACCCTCCGGCGCCGGCCGCGCGCTGCGCGAGGCGATCGCGTGCTTGCCGAGCACGCGTGCGAAGCCTGCGCGGCGGGAATCCTCCGCCAGCGTCATGTTCTCCTCGTGGCGCAGATAGAACAAGGCCACCTCCTCTATGCGCTGCTTCCAGACCCGGCCCGACCAGGCGCGGCAGAACCAGTCAGTGTCCTCGTTGAAACGTAACTGCGGATCGAATTCGCCGACCCGCTCGAATGCCGCGCGCCGGTAAAGCGCGCTACCGAGATTGACCGAACGATAGGGACCGCCGCGTCGGGCGTGGCCGTCTGCGGCCGCGTCGCCCGCGGGCGTCACGTCCTGAACCGTGCCCTGCACGATATCGATGCCGGGGCTCGCGTCGAGAATCGCGGCCAAGCGCTCGAGCAGGTCGGACGGCCACGCGTCGTCGACGTCGAGAAAGGCAATGTATTCGCCGCCCGCCGCGGCCAGCCCGCGGTTGCGTGCCGCCGCCGGCCCTGCGTTTTCCTGCGCGAGACAGCGGAGCGGGCCGCAATCGCTGGCTATATGCATGCTGGCGTCGGTGGAACCGTCATCGACCAGGATCACTTCAACGCCGGGGCAACCCTGCGCGCGGACGTTGTCGATCGCCTGGCGGATGAAGCGCTCGCCGTTGTGCACGGGCATGATCACGCTGACGCGCGGAGCGGCGGCCGAGCGGTTACTGGCTGCGGGTGCCACAGGTGGCGTGCCGTGCACGCCGCGGCTCATGGCGGGTAACCGTAGCGACGCAGGGTTTCACCTGCCACCGCCTGCACGGATTGCAGCTGTTCCGCCGTCAGCGTCTCGCGGTAACGGCCGACGCTGATGTCGTGAATGATGTCCGCCGGAAACCCTGCGCAATCAACGCCGAGAAAATCCGCGAAGCGGACCAGCATCTCCTGCGGCGAATAGACGAGTTCCTCGTAGCGCATGACATGCAGTTCGGTTGCGTGCGCCTCCATCAGCTGCATATGTTCCACCCAGCTGCGGGCGATGGCCGCGGCCGTGTCGAGATCACCGATCCACGCCCGGCCGCTCCAACTGCCGTGCACCTTCTTCAGGAACGAGGCCACGACATCGCGGCAATCGCGGTAGATGACCACCGGTTTGCGGTCAGAACGGCGGATCGTCGCGGGGAGAACTCCCATGTAGCCGGGCCATTTGTCGCCGACGATCCGGACGCCCGGGAACAGCGCATGCAGCGTCTCGTCGACGCGTCGGGTACCGTCGATGATTCCACGGCGCCTGTGCCAGCCGGCAAGGTAGCGCGCCGTGAAGCGCAGATTCCGGAAATGCCGCGCCATGCGCGTTTCGCCCCAACCATGGAAGCTCCACTCGCCGCCCACCGCGTGCCAGTACGCGATGATGTGCCAGGACCTGCCCAGATCGTCGTGCCACAACTTGTGATAGGCCCTGAATTCGTTGGTAAGCGCGATCTCGGGGTGGTGTGCGCACAACTCCTGGAGCATCGTCGTGCCCGAGCGCGGGTGTCCGGTGATGATCAGGCTCATTCTGCCCCCTACCCGCTGGCGCGTGCGCAAGCCATGCTCAGGCATCCTTCCCGTCGGCCACCTGACGACGATGCAGGGCGTAGAGCGAGGCGTACTGGCCGTTCTTCTCGATCAGCTCGCGATGGCTGCCCTGCTCGACGATGGTGCCCTGATCCATGACGACGATGCGGTCGGCCATCGTCACCGTCGAGAATCGAT
>CAJADV010000480.1 GCA_903938575.1 uncultured Gammaproteobacteria bacterium | reverse complement strand
CGCTTGCCGTTTTCGCGGCTGATCTGGTTGGGACCTGGCGCAAGTTTCAGCTTTGCAACTTCACCCAGCGGCACATAACCGCCACTTGCGCTGTCTTCTTCCTTCGGCAGCGGCACGGGCAATCGTTCGAGTTCGGGGATATGACCGCGGAGGTGCTCCGGCAGGCGCACGACCAGCGCAAACCGTCGGTCTCCATCAAATAATTGTCCCGCTTCCGCTCCCCCCGTGGCTGCGGCAAGTACGTCCTGTACGTCGGTGACATTGAGACCATAGCGGTAGAGCGCCGCGCGGTTGGGTTCGATGGATAGCACGGGCAGACCCGCGACCTGTTCGACCTTGACGCCCGCAGCACCCGGGATCGCGTTCAGCACTTTCGCGATGGCATTGCCCGAGGTGAGCAGTTGATCGAGATCATCACCGTAGATTTTGACCCCCAGATCGGAGCGCACTCCCGAGATCAGTTCGTTAAAGCGCAGTTGAATCGGCTGGCTGATCTCGAAAGCATTGCCCGGCACGGCGTCAAGTCGCCGTTCGATCTCCTCAACCAATTCCGCCTTGGACTTGTCCGGATTGGGCCAGTCCTTGTGATCCTTGAGCATCACGTAGCCATCGGAGATGCTCGGCGGCATCGGGTCGGTCGCCACCTCCGCGGTACCGACACGCGAGAAGTAAGTCTTGACCTCCGGCATTTCCATGACCGTACGTTCGAGCTGGAACTGCATCGCGAGCGACTGTGTGAGGCTGGTGCCAGGTATACGTAGCGCCTGCACCGCGAGATCGCCTTCATCGAGGTTGGGTATGAACTCTGACCCCAGACGTGTCGCGAGCCAGCCGCAGAAGGCCACAAATGCGAGCGCCCCGATCAGAAATGGCACGCGCAGCCGGAGCGCGGCCGCGAGCACGGGGGTGTACAGCCGCTTGGCGCTGCGCACGATGAGGTTCTCTTTTTCCTCGATCCGGCCGCTCAGCAAGAGCGCGACCGCAGCCGGTACGAACGTCAGGGACAGTACCAGCGCTGCAAGGAGCGCCATGATCACGGCGAGCGCCATTGGCCGGAACATCTTTCCCTCGACACCCGTCAGGGCGAGGATCGGCAGATTGACCAGGATGACCACGAGCACGCTGACGAGACTGGGCGTGAAGACTTCGCGGGTCGCAGCAAAAACGGTATGGAAGCGCTCTTCCATGTTCAACAGCCGTTTGAGGTGATGCTGGCGTTCAGCGAGTCGCTGGATGCAATTCTCGACGATGATCACGGCGCCATCCACGATCAACCCGAAGTCGAGCGCACCGAGACTCATGAGATTTGCACTGACTTTCGACTCGACCATGCTTGTCATAAGCATCAGCATCGAGAGCGGGATCACCATCGCGGTGAGCAGCGCCGCACGCACGTTGCCGAGCATGAGAAGCAGTACCACAACAACCAGAATGGCGCCTTCGAGCAAGTTCTTCTGCACGGTGGCGATGGTCTTGTCCACCAATACCGTGCGGTTGTACACGGGGTCGGCGGTGATGCCAGTAGGCAGGCTCTTGTTGATCTCCGCCAGTTTCGCCGACACGTCCCTCGACACCGTGCGACTGTTCTCACCAATAAGCATCACTGCGGTGCCGAGCACGGTTTCCGCACCGTCACGGGTCGCGGCGCCGGTGCGCAATTGTTTCCCGTAGGCAACCTCCGCTACATCGCGCACTGTAATGGGCACACCGCCGCGATGGGCCACGATGATGCGCTCAATGGCCGGAATGTCCGCAACCTGGCCCGGTGCGCGGATCAGGTACTGCTCGCCATTTCGCTCGATGTACCCGGCGCCGACGTTCGCGTTGTTCTTTTCGAGTGCCTCGACCACATCTTCAAAGCTCAGGTCGTAGGCAAGCAGGCGCGCCGGATCGGGGGTGACGTGGAACTGCTTTTCATAGCCGCCGATCGTGTTGACTTCGGTGACGCCGCGTACCTGCCTGAGTTGCGGGCGTATTACCCAGTCCTGCAGGGTACGCAGTGCAGTCGCGTCGTAGGGTTGACCGTCGGGTTGCCGGGCCGCGTCATCGGCATGCACCGTGTACAGGTAGATTTCACCAAGACCCGTCGCAATAGGCCCCATCGCGGGCTCGATGCCGCCCGGCAACTGGCTCTTGGCCTGCTGCAACCGTTCGTTGATGAGATTGCGGGCCCAGTAGATATCGGTGCCGTCCGTGAAGACGACCGTCACCTGCGACAAGCCGTAGCGGGACAGCGAGCGCGTGTACTCCAGGTTCGGCAGACCGGAGATTGCCACTTCAACAAGGTAGGTGATGCGCTGCTCGACTTCGAGCGGCGAATAACCGGGTGCTGCAGTATTAATCTGCACCTGGACATTCGTGATGTCGGGGACCGCATCAATCGGCAGGCGCTGGTAGTTCCAGACGCCAAAGGCGCCGATCATGAAGACCAGAAACAGTACAATCCAGCGGCGGGCGATCGAGAAACGCAACAGTGCATCGATCATGGTCTAATCCTCGTGGGCTGCTTCGCCCTTCCCCAGTTCCGCTTTCAGAATGAAGCTGTTCGCTGCAGCGTAGGTTTCGCCGACGGTAACACCGGAGTTCACCTCTGAATATTCGCCGTCACTGCGACCGAGGACGACTTCGCTTGGCTCAAAACTATCCCCCCGCCGCACGAATACAACACTGTGCCCATCGATGGTTTGAAGCGCGTCATTGCGGATCGCGAGCGGAACGGCTGTGTCCGAGAGGGCCACCTCGGCCGTGACATGCAGGCCCGGTGCCCAGTGACGCTCCGGATTGTCGAGGAGCACGCGCGCAGTCAGCGTTTGGTTGACACTCTGGCCGAAGGGCGCGACATACACGACGTCACCCTCGGATTCGAGCCCGGTGTCGCCGCCTCGCACGCGTACGCGCTGGCCGACGCGGACCTTCGCCACATCGCGCGGAAACAGTGACAACTCCACCCAGACGGTGGACAGGTCCGCAACCGTGAACAGTGTCTTGTCGCCGGTTTGCTCTCCAGGATTTGCGTTCCGTGCGCTCACAACACCGGCAATGGGTGCGCTGACTGAATAGACCTGCAGGCTTTCGTTGGCTTCGACAGTCGCAAGGGTTTCACCTTCGCGGACAGAGTCACCGATCTTTTTCGCTACACTGCGAATGGCACCCGGGAATCGCGCCGCAACGTCGCGCACGCGCTCGGCATTGGGAGCGATGACCCCATAGAGCGAGAGCGATTCACGAATCTGGGCGGGGCCTGCCTGCTCCAGCACTATTCCTGATTTCTCGACCTGCATCGCACTGAGCACGATGCGCGCGTCGTCATGATCATTCTCAGCGTGCTCCGCTGCCTCGGTCGATTGCACGGCAGCCGCGTTCGGATCGTCACCGCTGCCGCATGCGGTCAACGCCAGGGGTAGCACGAAGAGCAACAGTATGTGATTCAGATTCATAGGTGTTCTCGATTGGGTATGGTGTTCTCAGAGCGTGGTAGAACTGACTGGTGAGTTCGTGAGCCGTTCAATCTCCACTCGAAGCAGGTGGGCATTCGCTGCGGCTGCGATCAACGCTGCCTGCACGGCCAGGTATTCCCGCTGCGCGTCCACGAGCTCGAGGTAGCTGTATCGACCGCGTTCGTAGGCGCGCTGCGTTTCCGAGAGCGCTTCTGCGCTTCGCGGCCGTATATCGTCCTTTAGTGCCCTGACATCCTCTATGGAGCGAGACAACTGCTGGTGGAGCTCATACAGCGTTGCCTGCACGGTTACTTCGGCAACGCGTCGATCCGCATCGACACGCTCCCGGTTGGCTTGTGCTTCGGCGACGACGCCACTCGAGCGGCGCTCCGAGAAGAGCGGCATGGACATCGACACGACGAATGCCTGGTCATCGGCGGCTTCGAGGTGTCGCAGTCCGGCGCTCAACGTGACGTCGGGTTTGCGTTGGCTTTGCGCGAGCCGGAGCTCCGCATCCCGCAACCGGGCTTCGGAGGCAAAGCGGAGGAATTCGGGGTTGGCAGCGAGACTCGTAATCAGTGTCGAGAAGTCACCGGCTGGAGGCGTCGCGAACAAGTCCGCTTGTACGGCGCCGAACGGCTGCCCGTCGATCGATGCTTGCGACTCGCCCCAGGTCGCTGCGAGCTGTCTGCGGGCGGTGTCGAGTGCAACCAGTGCTCCACGTTCCTCCAGCCGGGTACGATCGAGTGCAATGCGTGCACGGTCCTCTTCGGCGTGGGGCGCTTTGGCGGCATCGACGCGCCGCTCGGTGGCGGCAACGACTTTCTCCGCGAGGTCAACCGCACTACGTGCCAGCGTGAGTTGCTGCTCACGCTCCGCTACGGTGATGAAGCGACGGGTTACCTCCGCCAGGACATCGATCTGGAGCGCATCGTGTTCGATGGCGAGTACGCTCCGACTCGCCTGCGCGGCGCCAATGCGTGCATCACGCTTGTTTCCAAGCTCGATCACCTGCGATAGCGCA
Organism: uncultured Gammaproteobacteria bacterium; assembly: GCA_903938575.1. GTDB lineage: Bacteria > Pseudomonadota > Gammaproteobacteria > Pseudomonadales > UBA5518 > UBA5518. Next base: position 3,689 of record CAJADV010000480.1, on the reverse strand, counting down.
AATGTTGCTTCAGCCGCGTCAGTCCCTGCGGCTTCGCCACTCCCCGCGACGTTTTCAAGGTCAAACGAGAATTCCGGCGCGGGACGGAGCGCTGCCTGCACCGCTCGGGCGTCTGCTGCGCGAAATTGGAATGGAAACGTCTGTAGCCGCGGATCGCCCTGCAATGCAGCGGCGATGGCGCGTTGCAGCGTAAGCGGCGCTCCTGATTCGGCAGCGTGCCCTGCGGACGAAAGTAGAACAACGACAAACAGACACGCACGCGGTAGGCGTGGCGACAGCAAATTCATTCGAACCTCCCCTCGGTGCCGCGACAACGGTGCGGCAGCGTGGACTACGCCGCTGCGTCTATTCGCGGACGCGAAGCAATGCTTGACTTCGGAATGTCAGGCGGAGGTAGGTGCGGGTGGACCGCGCAGGGGGGGGCGCAGAAGTTCCCGCACGTCGCGCATTGCGGGTGCGGAGTATCGTGGATTGTAATCACGTGGCAGTTTGATTACCGCCAACGCAACGATCGCCGCCGTCAACAGTGCGAGGAGCAGGTGATCCGCTGCTTTTTTCGATTGCGAATACAGGTCTGCGGTTACCGCAACATCGGAATCCTGATGCGCCGCGTTCGCTCCAGGCGACTCGTGGTGAGGAGCGTCGTCGAACACGTGGAAACTGGCCGGCGGCTCAGTCCCATCGAAGCACAAGTGCAGATGTGCCCCGCCGACTCGCATCATGAGCAACGCGAGGCAGAGCAGCGCTGCAAGCGATCGATGATGGCGAGACGAGTGTGTCATAGTGTCAGTCTAACAGCGATCGCAACCCAAAGGCAAAATCGAGGCAGGTGAGCATGTCGCGTATGCGCTAACAATGGTGACAGTTGCGTGAGCGGGGCAGCGTATCAACGTACACGTCATTGCTGCTTGTCATGCTTGCCCGTCTGCAGCAAGCGGAGTCCGTTACCGACGACGATCAAACTCGCGCCCATGTCTGCGAACACCGCCATCCACATGGTTGCGCTCGCGAATACTGCGAGGCCCAGGAACGCTCCCTTGATGCCAAGCGCCAGTAGAATGTTTTGCCGCAAAATCATGTTCGTTCGACGCGACAGGCGTATGACCTCGGGGATGCGTCGCAGGTCGTCATTCATGATGACAATGTCGGCGGCTTCCATCGCGGTGTCAGTGCCTGCTGCACCCATCGCAATGCCGATGTCGGCGCGTGCCAGTGCCGGGGCGTCGTTGATACCGTCCCCGACCATCGCCGTGAGAGGGTGGCGGCTGCGCAATTCCTCTATGGCGGCGAGCTTGTCTTCCGGCAACAGATCACCGCGCGCATCATCGATACCTGCTTGGCTGGCAATGGTTTTGGCGGTGGTCGTGTTGTCGCCGCTCAGCATGATCGAGGACACGCCCAACGCATGCAGCTCCGACAGCGCGGCACGCGATCCGGGTTTTATCGTGTCCGCCACCGCGTAGATTGCGAGTACCTCGTGCTCTGACGCGAGCATGGTGACCGTGCGGCCTTGCGCTTCGTGTGTTGCGAGAGAATTCTCGATCGCGGCGCTACATAGTCCACGTTCCTCGATCAGACGATGGTTGCCGAGAATGAGCGTCAGCCCATCTGTCTGCGCTTGAATTCCGCGACCAGAAAGCGCGGTGAACGCTTTCACCTCGCCGCCACCGAGCCCCAAGCCATCCGCAATGGCTTTTGAAACGGGGTGATCAGAGTGTGCGGCGAGATCGGCCGTCCAGCGCTTTATCTGATCCTCGGTGGCAGTTCGCGCCACGATTTCGACATCCACAAGTCGCGGTTTCCCTTCGGTTATCGTTCCAGTCTTATCGAGGGCAACCATCCTGAGCTTGCGTGCCTGTTCCAAGTACACACCGCCCTTGATGAGGATGCCACGTCGCGCGGCGGCCGCGAGTCCGCTCACGACGGTGACCGGTGTGGCAATGACGAGCGCGCAAGGACAGGCAATCACGAGCAGCACCAGCGCCTTGTAGATGGCCTGCATCCACGTCCATTCGTTGAGCCATGGCCCGAGCGCTGCAACGGCGACGGCGAGTACGAATATCGCAGGTGTATATACCGCCGCGAACCGATCGACGAATTGTTGCGTCGGCGCTCGCGCAGCCTGCGCCTGTTCCACCGCATGAATGATCCGCGCAATGGTTGAGTTGCTTGCAGTCGCGGTTACCTTGATTTCTAGCGTGGCTGTCTCGTTGATTGTGCCCGCGAACACGGGGTCTCCGGTCTGTTTGTCGGTGGGCAGGCTCTCGCCGGTGACAGGTGCCTGGTTGACGCTACTGGTGCCGCTGACGACCACTCCGTCAAGTGCGATGCGTGCACCAGGCTTGACGCGAATTACGGCATCGGGTGAAACAGCCGAAGCTGGAACTGTCTCCCATGTCAAATTGGGCATGCGCATTTCGGTGGTGTCGGGCGCGAGGGCGAGCAGGCTCTGTATTGCATTGCGAGCGCGGTCGACGGCGCGCGCTTCGATCAATTCCGCAATGGCGTAGAGCGCCATAACCATCGCTGCTTCGGGCCACTGCCCAATGAGGAACGCTCCGGTGACCGCGACAGCCATCAAAGTGTTCATGTTGAGGCGACGCTGGCGCAGCGCGGCGAAGCCCTTTTTGTAGGTCGATACTCCAGCAAACCCAATTGCGAGCGCAGCAACCAACATCCCTGCGGCCTTGAACAGCGCCGTATCTGGAGCGAACCAGGCGCCTGCCTCAGCCGCCAAAGCAAGCAGTAGCGCGATTCCCGGGCGCCAGAACGCAGAGGTATAGAGCGCTGATCGCGATGAGTCCGGGCCTGGAGCCGTGACCGGCTCAGGATCGAAGCCCGCTCTACGTATGGCAGCAATTGCGAGCGCGATGGAATCCGTTGGAGCGTCAATGCTCAATGTGCGTGCAGAGAGATTGAAGTTCAGGGCACGTATACCTGGTATGCCGTCGAGTGCATTACGGATTTCGCGCTCCTCGGTGGCGCAATCCATTGTTGCAATGCGGAGGACGGGGGCGCGTCCGGGTGTGTGGGATACCGGGGCGCCCGGGGTCGGCTCCGACGGGCGGGGCGTACAACAGTCCGAACTATCTGTGTCGGCGCGGGAACGTGTGGGCGGGTGATTCATTTCTGAATGCCATTGGTGAGCATTCTCGCTATCTGATACCCTGTACCAGCTACAGGGTCAAGGGACGAACGTGCACAGATCCGAAACATGGAGCCCCGAATGATGAGGATTGGGCAGCTGGCGGCCGCAACGGAAACGAATGTCGAGACCATCCGCTACTACGAGCGGGCGGGGCTATTGCTCAGCCCCGATCGCACCGTCGCAAATTACCGGATGTATGGCGAAAGGCATGTGCGGCGGTTGTCATTCATTCGACACTGCCGGCATCTGGACATGTCCCTCGATGAGATTCGGGTACTGCTGCCGTTCCTCGACGCCCCACACCGTGCGTGCGAAGAGGTGAACACTATCCTCGACATGCATATTGGGCATGTATCACAGCGCATCCACGAACTTCGTCAACTTGAGGTTCAATTGAAGAGCCTGCGTGCACAGTGCACGGAGGGAGGCGACGCAGCCCGCTGCGGCATACTGGCCGGACTGGCGCAGTGCGGTTCTTCCGTTTCGCCACGGCTGAACTCATCGCACCTCACCCAGGTGCACAAGGCTCGGGAGTCATCTG
>CAJADV010000479.1 GCA_903938575.1 uncultured Gammaproteobacteria bacterium | reverse complement strand
GGTGGTCTCGATGCCGCTGCCGGAGTAGTCGACGAAGCGCACGCGCCCGGCGTAAGTTCTTGTGAGCCGCGCCGCCGCGTTGGCGAGATCAAGCTTGATCACTTCGGAGGGGCAGGAGCCCACGAGGAACAGGGTTTTCACTTCGGGCCGCCTTGCCAGGACCTGCCCGACCACGCGGTCGAGCTCCTCGTTGCAGTCGGCGAGGCCCGCGAGATCCCGGTCCTGCAGGATGGCCGTCGCAAAGCGGGGTTCGGCGAAGATCATGACGCCCGCTGCAGACTGGATCAGGTGGGCGCAGGTGCGCGAGCCCACCACCAGGAAGAAGGCGTCCTGGATCTTGCGGTGCAGCCAGACGATCGAGGTAAGCCCGCAGAAAACGGCGCGTTGACCGCGTTCCTGGGTGACCTGGATCGGCGCCGTCGGGATGACGTCGCCGGTTTTTGCCGCGACATTCATTCCCATACTCCGGAGGTCGTCTGCATCGCGCTTTCGATGACCGTTGATTCCTGGCGCGCCGCCCGTAGTTTCAGCAGGAACTGCGCGGCGTTGACGACGTAGCTCGCATAGGCGGCCAGTGCAAGCAGCATCTGTTCCCGTGGCTCGAGCAAGCCAAGTGTCCAGACCAGCAGATAGGCGGTGTGAAGGGCGAGCACCAGCATGCTCACCACGTCCTCCCAGAAGAAGGCCGGCGCGAACAGATACTTTCCGAACACGACCTTTTCCCAGATCGAACCGGTGATCATGATCGCGTAGAGCACCAGTGTTTTGGTCACGATCGACGCCGTCGCAGCGGCCAGAGACTCGCCCGTCCACAGGTAGTTCAGGACGAGCCCAAGACTCACCAGGAAAACCAGGAACTGGAGGGGGGCGAGGAGGCCCTGCACGAGCGTCCACGGGCTCGCATCTCGACGCCTGCGCTCCTCAGGTGTGTAGAGATTAGGTCGTAGACCTTGCTCGCGGGATTGAGCCATGCGCTGCGATCCGTGTTCTTTCCATACGTCTTGGTCGAAATTTAGCGGCGTGCAAAGGAGATGTCAATAATTCCTTACACATTAAACAGTCCATCAGAATTGACATCCGTTCAGGCTTCAATTTTACTCTTGATAAGCGTTTGAACCATTTTTGTGCAGCTCTTAAGGTGGAGGTCCGCCGATTTTTGAAATCCGACCATGCTTCTTTTTGGCCGGGTAACGCCGGGTTACCTCATCTTTGGTGATGCTTTGACCCCAAAACGGACTAATTTGGATGCAGTCTGATCTAGAGCCTGCCGCTGAGACTGCTCTCATCGGGCGGATGTCTGATATGTCGCTGCTTGTGGGTGTTGACGGCGTCATCACCCGCCTCACCGCCTCAGCCGAGGATCTGTCAGCTTTGGTTGACGCCGGGTGGGTGGGCCGACAGTGGTCGGATACAGTCACGGAAGAAGGTCGCGGCAAGATCACCGAACTCCGCGAGTTGGCGCTGGCCCGCCCCGGCACCCCGGTCCGCCGCGAGGTCAATCACCGGCTTGCCGATGGCTCTGATCTGCCGCTCCAGTATGTGTCCATAGCTCTGGGCGCCGATGGCGAGGTCCTCGCCTTGGGACGGGACATGCGGCCTCTGGCCACCTTGCGCCAGCAACTGGTCAATGCCCAGCAGGCGCTCGAGCAGGACTACTGGCGCTTGCGCCAGGTCGAAACGCGCTACCGCTTGTTATTCCAGATGGCGGGCGAGGCGGTGCTTATC
>CAJADV010000478.1 GCA_903938575.1 uncultured Gammaproteobacteria bacterium | reverse complement strand
GGTGAGCTCGCTGCGATCTGACATGCCTGGCAACTACCAGCGGTGGGGGGTGTTCAGGGAGCGTAGATGACGGTGGCGCCGTCGTCATCGTCATCGTCGTCATCGAAACCGTCATCGTCGTCAGCGGCGGCCTCGCCACTGCGCAAGCGGCGCCGCGCGTCGGCGAGCGCGGCAATGCGCTCTCTGGCCTCGGCCTGCATGCGCGACTGGATATCGCGCTCGGCCGCTGCGGCCTCGGGTTCCGCCTGCTCGTGCGCACGTTGCGCCTCGATGTGCTCCATGATGGCGTAGCAGAGTGCCTCGGTGCCATCGGCAGCCAGCGCGGAGACCGTGAATACGGGCCCCTGCCAGCCGAGCAGAGCCACGATCGCGGCGCAGTGTGCCGCGCGATCTTCGGAGGGAAGCAGGTCCGTCTTGTTCAGTACGAGCCAGCGCTCCCGCTCGGAAAGCGTGGTGCTGAAACGGGCCAGTTCGCGCTCGATCGAGAGGACATTCTCGACGGGGTCGGATTCGTCGGGCGGCAACACATCCACCAGATGCAACAGCAGGCGGGTGCGGGTGAGGTGCTTCAGGAAGCGGATGCCAAGGCCCGCGCCCTCCGAGGCGCCCTCGATCAGGCCCGGGATGTCGGCGATCACGAAGCTGCGATGGGCTGCCACCCGCACCACGCCCAGGTTGGGCACCAGCGTGGTGAAAGGGTAATCGGCCACCTTGGGACGCGCCGCGGAGACCGAACGGATCAGCGTGGATTTGCCGGCGTTCGGCAGCCCCAGCAGGCCCACATCGGCGAGCACCTTGAGCTCCAGCCGCAGGGTGCGTGATTCGCCATCGGAGCCGGCAGTGCTCTGTCGTGGCGCACGGTTGGTACTGGACTTGAAGCGGGTGTTGCCGAGTCCGTGGAAGCCGCCCTGGGCCACCAGCAGGCGCTCGCCTGGCTTGGTCAGGTCACCGATCACCTCAGCTGTGTCGTCATCGATGACGGTGGTGCCCACCGGGACGGGGAGCTCCATGTCGGGCCCGCTCCTGCCGGTGCAGTTGGCGCCGCTGCCGGACTTGCCGGGCTCGGCGCGAAACTGCCGCGTGTAGCGGTAGTCGACCATGGTGTTCAGGTTGTAATCGGCAATCAGGAAAATGCTGCCGCCGTCGCCGCCATCGCCACCATCGGGGCCGCCGAAGGGCACCGATTTCTCACGGCGAAAGCTCACGCAACCCTTGCCGCCGGCGCCGGCCTGGACGTTGATGCTTGCTTCGTCGACGAATTTCATAAATGAAAAGCCCCGCCGGGGCGGGGCTTGTGCGGCGCCGGGGCCAAGGGCCCGGTCAGACCGCTACGATGTTGACGGTGCGGCGGTTGAAAGGACCTTTCACCGCAAACTCCACGCGCCCATCGGAGGTGGCGAAGAGCGTGTGGTCGCGGCCCATGCCGACGTTCACGCCGGGATGGAATTCCGTGCCACGCTGGCGAACGATGATGTTGCCGGCCTTGACCACCTGACCACCGAAACGCTTCACGCCAAGGCGCTTGCTTTCGGAATCGCGACCATTGCGGGTACTACCGCCTGCTTTCTTGTGAGCCATTGTTCAACTCCCTGCCGGTCAGCCGGCACTGATGCCCGTGATGCGTACTTCGGTAAACCACTGCCGGTGGCCGGTTTCGCGCTTGTAGTGCTTGCGGCGCCGGAACTTGACGATGCGGATCTTGTCGTGGCGACCGTGCGAGACGATCTCGGCATTGACCGTGCTGCCCGCCAGATAGGGGGCGCCCAACTGGATGTCAGCACCGGCGCCGACCATCAGTACCTTGTCAAAGCTGATCGTGTCGCCCGCGGCGGCCTCGATCTTCTCGAGCTTGAGGACTTCGCCTTCCTTGACGCGGTGCTGTTTGCCGCCGCTCTCGATAACTGCGTACATGTCTGTTCTCCGTGCCAGGCCCGTCTGCGGTTCTGCGTTGCCAGTAACGGCTTGTGAGCGGGAGGTCCCGCCGGTGCAGTCCGGGCAGCCCTCGCGGGATTGGCGCAGGGCTTTGTTCAGGGGCGCGAAGTGTAGGAGATAGCTGCGGGGGCGGGCAAGCGGCCTGAAGGCGTGAATTCTTGGCCGGCTCGCGTTGACAGCCCCGGCGGTGGTTCCTAGCATGCCCTCGCCTTCGCTGACTGGCCACTACCAGACCATGAATTACGCCTGCGCGGCCATCCGTCC
>CAJADV010000477.1 GCA_903938575.1 uncultured Gammaproteobacteria bacterium | reverse complement strand
TGTGCTCGTGCCATCAGTTTCGGGCGCTCGCCCACACCGAGTGTCCCGCCGCTCAGCGGATCACGGTGGTCCACGAGCTCGCCGTTCTCATCCACCAGGAAGATATACCGCGAGAGCCACCACCCGTCATGCAGGGTAACGATGTACGGGATGCCCATCGCGCGCGCCGCCACCAGCACCGATGACGTGAGCACTTGTATGCAGTGCGCATGCACCAGGTCAATCTGGTAGGTCTTCAGGAACTCCCGGCAGAAGGCTTCCACCTCCGGGTCTTCTGCTTGCGGCCATTCGCGCCGGGGAATTTCGAGCGCGGTCACCAGCACGTCCTCATGCCAGTACTGCGTCACGCTGTGCGGGCGTTGCGGGTCCGGGTCGTTGTTGGTGGTGAGCACGAAGACCTCGAAGTCCTCCGCCATCTGCTCACGAATCCCGCGCACCTGCGCCTCCACCACGCGCGTTGCACCACCGATCGACTGCGGGTGGTAATAGACGTTCGCCAACAACACCCGCTTGCGGGGCCGTGGCTGTGGCGCAGGGAGCAGGGGCTCCAGAATGTCACCCAGGATCTTCAGGCCTTGCTCGGGCCCGAAGCGCTCCAGCGCATGCTCGCGTGCGGCCTTGCCGATACGCTCGCGAAGGCTCGCATCCTCAACCAGGCGGCCAAGTTGCGCGGCCCACTCCGCCACATCACGCGCAAACAGCACGTCCTTGCCTTCCGTGAGGGCCTCACGGTACGTGGCCGTGGGCGACACAACCGACGGGATGCCATACACCGCTGCTTCAAGCCATTTGATCTCGCTCTTCACATCGGTGCTGCGAGACTCCTCCAGCACCGAGATGCTGATGTCTGCCTCGCGGAGCCGTGCCAGATACGCCGCAAAATCCGGCGTGGGCGGCTCGATGCGGATGCGCCCCGAGAGCAGCAGCGCATCGGGCAGATCCTCGAAAAACCCCACCAGCTCGAGGCGTGCCTGCGGGTGGGTGTCGAGCACCTGCAGCACGGCAGGCAGAAAGATGCGGTAGACCTCTTCTTTGTGTGCCTTGGTGGCGCTGCCGTAAAAGATCACCACATCTTCATCGTTGCGTGCGCGCGGCTGCTGCCCTGAGCGCGCCTCTGCCGCAAGGGTGTCGTCCAGCAGGTTGGGCAGCACCGTTACCGGCACGGAAGCATCCACGTGGCGCGCCACCTCGCGGGCCAGCGCGGCTGTGGAGACCGTGACCTGGTCCGCGAAGCGCAGGCCTTCGAGGAAGAAGGGGTTATCCAGCGCGAGCCGCCTGTGGGTCTCTTCGTCGATCGTGCCCGCATAGGTGTGCAGCGGCGGCGGGAAGACCTCCGGGTCGAAGAGCAGGTCGTCGATGTCGTAGATCACCGGAATGCCAAGCGCCCGCGCATAGGCAAACACGGGCATGTACTCCGGTGTTGCAGGGACCCGGCAGGCATACAGCACGGCTGCACCCATAAGCCGGCGGCGCCAGTCGGGGGCTTTGGGGGCCTCGGGCTCGGTTTTGGCGGTGGGCGGGGGGTTCAGCTCCGTCAGGTCGAGGTAATCGACTTCAATGTCCAGTGCGCCCGCCTGTGCAAGTTTCTGGCATACGCGGTACTGGTAACACTGAAACAGCCCCTTGGAGCCCCAGAACAGCACGCGGCGACGGCTGCGGCTGCGCCATGCGCCTTGGTGCTGCGCACTGTCTGTCGCGCCAGCCGCGCGAAGCGCCTGCGTGCAAGCGAGCCGAAGATCCGCGCTACGGGCGGCCACTGCCAGCTCCACATCGCCACGCCTGGCGCGGTCGGCACTGTCCTTGATGGCCGCCCTCGCAAAGTCCGTCACTGCACTCCATGCCTCTCGACGGCTCAGGCCCTGTTCGCCATTACATGCCGAGGCTTCGGAAAGCCGATCAATCAGCGCTGGCAGATAGCGCCGGTTGAGCCCAAGTCGGCCAATCAGGAAGGCCTTTGCCAACACCGCTGACTGGTGATGCACATACCAATCGCGGCTGCCGACCGCGAGCAGGTCCGCGAGTGTTCCAAGTGCGCGCGCCGGTCTTCCTGCGAGGTTGTCCATCCGAGCGCGGAGCAACAGCTCCGCTTCACGTCCTGTGGCTGGGGTGGCTTCGAGCAAATCCATGAAATCCAGCGCTGTGGTGCCCGTTCGAGGCAGCCGATCAGCCCATCGCGCCAGCGGTAACCGCAACGCTCTCAACCCTTCCGCGTCACGCGGGCCGGGCTGCGCGAATGCACGCCTAAGCGCGAGCTGTGCCAGCACCCCCCCCAGGGCATCGCGAAGCCCGTCCCGGCTGAAACGCAGCCGCCGCCCTTCACCTGCTTCCTGATGCCAGTTGAGGAAGGCCGCCTCCAGCATCGCGCCATCCACGCCCTTGTCCTGGCTGAGCGCGATCGGCACGCAGGCCCGGATCAGCGCTAGCTCCATGGGAAGCACATGGAAGGCGCCGCCGCGGGCAAGTTTGTCGATGACCTCTGCGGCAAGCGCCTCACAGCCAGCATCGAAGCGTTTCTGAACTGCCGCGATGAGCGCGGGTAGAAGATCCGGGTCTGCATCCGGGCCTTGCGCTGCGCGGATCTCGGCAGCCAGGCCAAAAAGGGACTCGTCGCGGTTGATCAACTCCAGGCGGGCGATACGCTCTCGCACCGACGGGACAAACTCGCCCTCCGTGCGCCAGTAGCTCGTGCCGGTCGGGAGGACCGGCCACCCGAGCGGGCTCCCATTGGCCAGTACCTCCGGGCGGTGCCCCGCGAGTTGCGCACGGCGCAGCGCGAGCGCGAGCTCCTCTCCGGGGTGACCCGTGAAGCCGCTCTCCAGCACTTCTTCCCCGTGCACGTCGGCCACATCCCGGCGCGAGTACCACTCAGCGGGCAGTGGCCACTCCTTGCCATCCAGGGAAACACTCAGGCTCAATGACTCGCCGTCGACCCCAAAAGCCCACCCGCGGATCCGCATGGGGTTCAGGGATTCCACGTTACCCTGCACCAGGGCCCGACGCTCGTCACTGCGTCGGCGGAAGAGCGATTTCAAAAGGGAGCTCATATGAGTGACCTGAGTCTACGCGACGTCGTAAAGGAAACCCGCGGAGAAAAATATTAGAGCTAGCGGTTAACGGGCTCTCGCTACATAAACTATCTAGTCATACGAGACGATTAAAATCGCAAAAAAGAGCCAAGGAATTTTTCTCATGTGTAACAGACAAGTCATCATAAGAAACATATTGAAAATTTGAACCGATACGGCGTTGATCGTCACACCACAAAAGGCTATAACCAACCTCAAACAAGGGTTTTACAATTTCCTTGTTTGTCTTACCAAACCGGGTCAACGAGTTGGGATTATCAAACTCCAACAAGATTATTGGCTTATGCTTAGAAATCGTTTTCATAGCTCCAGGAATGATTTTGGCTTGAT
>CAJADV010000476.1 GCA_903938575.1 uncultured Gammaproteobacteria bacterium | reverse complement strand
TTCCGCGAGTACGTGCAGGCGCAGGGCGCCAATCTGATTGCCGCGCGCAAGGCGCTGCAGTTCGGTGCGGAGTACAACGGCGTCTATTTCCCTGACCTGATGTTCGCCGACAGCAGCTGGAAAGTGCGCGAGGGCCAGACGATCATCTTCGAGAGCTGGGGCGAGTACGGCAACTACGCCTTCGACATGTCGCGCACGGCCCATGTCGGTGAGCCATCCGCGGAGTACGCGCGCATTTGCGCAACGATCTCGGCGGCCCAGGCCGAGGCGCAGAAGTGTCTCCGCCCCGGCATCACCACCCATCAGGCCTGGCAGGAAATCAGCCGCATCGCCTACGCCATGGACATTCCCACGCCGAAGAAAACGCTGGTTTTCCTGCATTCCATCGGTCTCGACATCATCGAGTTACCCTCGGGTTATCCCGCCTTCGGACGCGTGAAGGACTGGGAGCTGGAGGAGAACACCGTGATCAATTTCGAGTTTCTGTACTTCGGGCACAGCGTGTCGCCGTATCACCTCGAAAGCACCTATCTGATCGGCAGCACGGGCGCCGAATGCCTGCATTCGATGCCCAACCGGCTGTTCGAGGCTGGTTGATCCCGCCCATGTTCAGGGTGTTTGCCACCACGCCGGAGACCATGGGTCCCGGCGAGATCAGCGCTCACGCGGCGCGCGCCGAGGCGATGGGTTTCGATGGGCTACAGGTGCCCGATGCGGTGCACGACGGCTTACTGCTCGCCGCACTGGCGCTGCACGCCACGAAACGACTGGTGGTGGGCACCTCGGTGCTGGTTGCTTTCCCGCGCAGCCCCATGACGGTGGCTATCGCCAGCTGGGATCTGCAGAACATGTCGGGCGGACGCTTCGAGCTCGGTCTCGGCACGCAGGTGAAAGCGAACATCGAGCAGCGCTACTCTGCGCGTTGGGGCGCCCCGGTGGCACACCTGCGCGAGTATGTGCAGTCGCTGCGTGCGATCTTTCACAGTTTTCAGACGGCCGAGCCGCTCGCCTTCCACGGCGAGTACTACCGCTTCACGCGGCTGCAGCCCTTCTTCAACCCCGGCCCGATCGAGCACCCGGGGATACCGATCCTCTGCGGCGCCGTGGGCCCGCTGATGACCGCGATGGTGGCGCAGCACGCCGATGGCATGATCACGCATCCCACCAACACGCCGCCCGAGTACATCGAGCAGGTCTGCCTGCCGCGCTTGCGCGCCGGCTTTGAACTGGCCGGGCGCGAGGCGAGCGATTTCCGGCTGGTACTGGGCCCGCTTACCGCCACCGGCCGCGATGAGGCCGTCGTGGCGCGCGAATGGGAAAAGCAGCGCGGCTTGCTGGGGTTTCTCTATTCCACGCCCGCCTACTGGCCGAGCCTCGAGCTGTTCGGGTGGCAGGATAAAGGTGAGCAGCTCCTGCACATGACGCGCAACGCCGACTGGGCGCGAATGCCCGAGATCATCACCGACGAGATGCTCGCCCGGTTCGTCCCCCGCGGCACCTATGCCGAGATCGCGGCGGTGATGCGTGCACGCTACGGCGCGTTCTGCTCGCACCTCACTTTTCCGCTGCCGGATGATCCGGCGGACGACCCCCTGGCCGCTGCTGCCGTCGCGGCGCTGCAAGCCCCGTGATCCTCCGTAGCGATCAGGCTCAGGCACACTAGAAGTGGAAGCGCTGTATGCCCGTCTCCAGGGAATCGACTGCATCGCGGAGTTGTATCGATGCCGACTGCAGGGTGTCTGAGGAGGTGCGCGACATGAGATTCACGTCGCGCAGTTGAGCGACGGCAGCGCTGATTTGCGTGGCGCCCGCAACCTGCGCTTGCATGCCCTCGTACACTGACTCGAATCGCGGCTTCAGCACCTCTACCCCTTCAATGATGGCGCCCAGTTGCCCGCTCAGCCGGGTGGCCTTGCTGACACCTTGTTGCACCTGATGGTCGAAGCGCTCCATTTCCATGACGCCTCCGGCGACGGAACTGCGCATCTCGTCGACAATCCGCTCGATGTCCAGAGTCGCGACGGCTGTTTGATCCGCCAGCCGGCGGATCTCGCGCGAAACGACAGCAAAGCCGAGCCCGTATTCGCCCGCTTTTTCTGCCTCGATCGCCGCATTGAGCGACAAGAGGTTGGTTTGGTCTGCCACCTTGGTGATCGTGGTCACCACGCTGCCGATATTGCTGGTACGTTCGGCAATGAGCGCAAGCTTCGCCGACACCGACTCCGTGGCTGCAGCCAGTAGCTGCATGGTTTCTTCCATTTGCCGGAGATCGTCACGGCCGCGATCGGCAACCGCAGCGGTAGCATCGACCGCAGCGGCGACGTCGGTCATCGTGCCCAGGAGTTCGGCTGATGTGGCTGAAATCTGACTGACCGAGGAAGCAATCTGGCTGCCTGCCATGCCAAAGCTGTTGCTGATCTGCTCTTGCTGCTCGGCTGCCGCCGTGATCTGCGATGCGGTGGAAGCCAGTTGGTCTCCCGAGCCCTTTACCTGCCTGATCAGCGCAGCCAGATTCTGGACCATGGTCGCAATGGAGGTCAGCAGCCTGCCCAGCTCATCGCTGCGGCGACTCGACACCTGCGCGGTCAGATCCCCTGCAGCCACTTTCTCCGCAGCATCTGCAGCGAGCCTGATGGGGTTCGCGATGGCGCGCGCGGCAACGAGACTCAGCACCATGCCAGCCGCAGCGAAAATACCGATCCCGATCGCCAGTATCTTGATGCGGTCCAGACCGGACTCGACCTGGGCATTCATTGCTTCAAGGAGATTTTTGCGTTCATCAGACACTATTTCATTGGCCAGACTTTCAATCTCCGACAGCGTCTTGGTCATGATGCGGTTCTGTTCCAACGCCCCCACGTCATCATTCTGACGGGCCTTGCCGATGACCTTGAGCAGCGCCGGGCGCGCCTGCTGGAGCAATTTCCCCAGCGTGGCGACCTTATCGTTTCCGATGAGAATGCCGTTCAGTGTCTGTATGTTCTCATCCATGAGTGAAAGAGCGCGGATAGCGTTTCTGGATGCGTCCCGAATTCTCTCGGGGTCGACCTCGGCGATCAATTGCGCCTGAGCCCGCATCATATCGATCAGGAACGCGCGACTGTCCGCGGCGTGATCCGCTCGGGTTTGCGAGCTGCTCAGCATCGTCTTGAGGCTGATGCTCTGGCTGTACAGGGTGTAGGAGCCGAACACTCCGGCAAACACCGTTCCTGCGATGAAAATACCCGACAAAAATACGGCCTTGGCTCTCAGCCCCGGGCTTCTCATATTCAGCCAGAACTTCCGTATCTTTTGGGTCAGCCATCGGCTGCGATCAATTGCCATCATGGACGCACCTGGAGAAGTGTTCCCCCGGCAGTTCCCGCCAGCGCTGAAAGGGAGGGGTGATCAGATTCATCGCGGTTCAAGGATTGTGCCCAGATATTGGACGACGTCATCGATCTCCTGATTCGTCAACTGCAAACCCCAGGGAGGCATGACGGGCGATCGCCCCATGGCCTTGCCGCCCAGCGACACGATGCTTCGCCTATAGGCCTCGTTTTTGTCCGAGTGGATAAGATCCGAGGGCTTGGGCGTATACAGAACGGCTGCGCGCCCCTTCCCGTCATGATTTACCCCATGACAGAGAATGCAGTTGGTCTGGTAGACAACGCGCCCGCGAGTATTCTGCTGGTTCACGATCGCCAGATAGCTGATCACGTCATCAAGCTGCTCGGTGGACAATTCCTCCTGCCAAGGCGGCATGTATGGCGAACGACCGATAGCTTCGCCTCCTCGGCGGATGATCACTTCGTATTCGTCACGGGTCAGATTCGCCCTGATCCGCAGTTGCTCGACCGTGTAGAGCTGCGTTGCACGCGAGACGCCGTCGCCGATTTCACCGTGGCAGACAACACAATAGGCCTTGTAGACAATTCCGCCCCGGAGCACCGGCTTCAACGCAGCCTGTCTGGCGTCGACCGTAGCATCTGCGGCGTACAGACTCAGCGAGACCGACAGGAAGAGACAACCCAACCCCAGGCTCCACGCGGAATTCCGGCGCACGTTATTCAACCTCAACGGTCATGTGCATGTCGGGATGGATGGCGCATTCCACATCCACGGTGCCAGCTGCCTCGAATTTAACTGCCCGCGCTTCGCCTGCAGGATAAGAGCCCAAATCAAAGGTCTGCAGCTCCGAAAGGGAGAAGATATTGTGGAAAAACGGGTCTCCGTTCTTGAAGCTCACCGTATCGCCTTTCTTGAGCTTGAGCGCGGTAATTGGCTTCCCGGTCATCACAAACGATTTGTTGATCTGGTCAACGACATATTCTTCGGCTCTCACCTGCAATGCCGGTATCAAGCACGCGATTACGAGCGCGATTCGTTGGCTCTGCATCATTCATCTCCTCACTGCTTACTGGGGTAAAATCGGGATGGTTTCCGTCAGGGGGTTTGTGCTGTTAAGCGCTCCTAGAAATTCAATCAGGTCAGACTTTTCCGTTGTGCTCAGATTCAGCGGATGCATGTTCGGAGACAGGTTGGTCCGCACGTCGCCACCACGGTTGTAGTGATCGATCACCTGCTGCAGCGTGGCGTAGGCCCCGTTGTGCATGTAGGGGGCGGTGAGCGACAGCTCGCGTAGTGTCGGTGTCTTGAAGGCGCCCCTTGCCGCGGGCAGCGCTCGCTGCGCATAACGGCCCGGATCGGGTTTTCCGCGCTCTTTCAACCCGAGGTTGTGGAAACCGTCGTCCTGGAAATTGAAGCCCTGGTGGCACAAATTGCACTTTGCCTTGCCTTCGAACAGCACAAATCCGCGCTTGGCTGAATCAGTGATGGCGGACTCGTTGCCCTCGACCCAGGCGTCGAAAGGAGCCTCCGTGGTGATCAGTGTCCGTTCATAGGCTGCGAGCGCCTTTCCGATTGCTGCCTCGCTGATGCCATCTTCGCGATAAGCTGCCGCGAACATCGTTCTGTAGCCATCAATCGCAGAGAGGTCGCGGAGCAGGCCGTCTATGTCCCGGTGCATTTCACCTGCATTGAGGATCGGACCTAGCGCCTGCTCTTCCAGCGACCGCGCCCGGCCATCCCAGAACTGGAACTTGTTGTAGGCGGTATTGAGCACGGTAGGAGTCGATCGCGCGAGATTTTGCATCCCGTGCCCGATGCCCGTTGGCAAGCCGTCTGCCCAGCCGAGCGCTGGATTGTGGCAGGTGGCACAACTGATCCACTTCGAGCCCGAGAGCCGCGGGTCGAAAAAGAGGACTTTGCCCAAGGCTACGCGTGCAGGCGTGGACTCGTTGCCCGCCGGTGGCGGCAGGATCGGCGGTCTGCGGTAATCGAGTATGCCTGCCTGCGCCCCTCCCCAACTCAAGCAAGCCAGCACCAAAAAAAAGCCAGGGCGGGTAAGGAATGAGATTGATCGCATTGCGCAACTCCCCGTGCTGAGGAAGGTCAGCTGCGCGGGACGGTAGTCTTTTTTCTGGGGGTACTCAAGGAAACTCTGAGAGATGAGCCTTCAGCGCGCGGGAGACGGGCTGCTAAGTGGTCCTCGACGGTATGCACAAGGTTTTCCCCTGGGCGGCGCTGCAATCGGTCATTGGGACGCACTATCCGCGGGCCGGCCCGTCAGGCAAGGTCAGCCGGGCGTGCGTTGGAGAGGGCGCTTCCATTTCGATGATGGTGTATACATGCTGCCACGCAGCGGGGCCGTAGTTTTCCGCTGCGAACAACAAAAGACCCTTTGATGGTTCCCGCGAGGCAGGACTCAAGCCAGGATCAACCATGACTGACTCCAGATCGTCTACACGCCTGGTGCTGCTCGTCACGGCGGCCGTGTTTATCAACTACATCGATCGTGGCAATCTCGCTACCGCCGCGCCGCTCATACAGGATGAGCTGCACCTCAGTGCCAGCCAGCTCGGCGTGCTGTTTTCGGCGTTCTACTACGGGTATGTCGTCTGCATGCCCTTCATGGGCTGGCTCGCCGAGCGCTATGGCGCGAAGATCGTGCTGGGTGTTGGTCTGGCGGTGTGGTCGGTGGCGACCCTTGCCACCGGATTCGCGCAGGGCTTTATGGCTCTGCTCCTGCTGCGCATCCTGCTCGGAATCGGCGAGAGCGCCGCTTTCCCGTGCGCATCCAAGGTTCTCGCCAACGCGGTGGATGTGAGCCGTCTGGGTGTCGCCAACGGTGTGCTCAGTTTCGGTTATCTGCTGGGCCCGGCCATCGGCACGCTGATTGGCGGCTACCTGATGAGCCTCTATGGCTGGCGTCCGGTGTTCATCCTGTTTGGCGCCGCCTCCCTGTTGTGGTTGTTGCCGTGGCGACGCGCGGTGATCCCGCGTGCATCCGCAGCACAGGCTGTTGATGACACACAACCGAGCTTCGGACAGATCCTGCGACAGCGCGCGCTGTGGGGCGCGGGGCTGGGCCACTTCGCCTCGAACTACGGCTACTACTTCATCGCCTCGTGGCTGCCGTTCTATCTGGTGAAGACGCGCGGCTTCTCGCTCGAGACCATGGTGGCCATTGCCTCGTGGGCCTATCTGCTGAATGCCATGAGCGCTTTGTTTGCCGGGTGGGTTGCGGACCGCTGCATTCGCGCCGGTTACAGTCCCACGCTGGTCTACAAGACGACCATGGGCGTGGTCCACACGGTGGGTGTGGTCTGCATGATCGGCATGGTGGCCTTGCCGGCAACGGGCTCCGTGATCGCGCTTCTGGTGTTCATGGTGGTGAGTGGGCTTTCTTATCCGGGCCTTTTCGCGATTCCCCAGATCGTGGCGGGTCCGCAGGCCACGGCCCGCTGGGTTGGCGTGCAGAACGCAGCCGGTAACGTGGCCGGCCTCGTCGCGCCGATGATCACCGGCGTGCTGGTCGACCAGACCGGGCGCTTCGATATTGCCTTCGGGCTGGCGGCGGCGGTGAACATCCTCGGCCTGATCGGTTGGGTGCTCATCCTGCCGCGGGTCGCGCCGGTGAACTGGACCGCCACCGCGTCGCGCGCAAGCTGAGCGCCATCGAATGAAACCTCGCGCCATGGAGCCTTGCCTGCAACGGCTGGCCGCTTTGCTGCTGATGGCCTTTGCGGCCGTCTCGAATGGCGCGGATTACCGGCTCGAGGACCTCGAGATCCATCGCCCGCCACGGCCCGGCGAGCAGGGGCTCGTGGTGACATTCATGGGCGCTACCACAGCACTGATCAGCGACGGCGAGACATCGCTGATGACCGATGGCTATTTCAGCCGCGTGAAAATCGACAACTCGCCGCAGGGAGGCGGGCTGGTCCGGCCCGATGTGGCGGTCATCCGGTCCACGCTCGATGCGCTGGCTATCGAGCGCCTCTCGGCTGTCTTGGTGCTGCACTCCCATTTCGATCACGCCATGGATGCCCCCGTGGTGGCGGCGCTGACGGGCGCGGATCTGGTGGGCTCGGAGTCGACGGCGAATGTGGGTCGCGGACTCGATCTGCCCGAGGTGCAGATCCGCGTGGTGGAGCCCGGCGCTGCGCTGCGCTACGGCAAGTTCACGGTGCGTTTCTATCGCAGCAAGCACTGGCCATTGCCCGAACCGCTTGCCACGGCAATGCTGAACAGCAGCATCGACAAGCCCCTGGTGCCGCCGGCGCGGTTCGACGCCTACAAAGAGGGCATCACCTGGACGATCCTGCTCGAACATCCCACGGGCAGTCTGCTGATCCAGGGTAGCGCGGGCTACCTGCCCGGCGCGCTGACGGGCGTCAAGGCAGATGCAATCTTGCTTGGCACCGGTGGCCTCGGTGATCTGCCGCGCGCCGAGCAGGAGGCCTATTACCGCGAGGTTGTCACCACCACCGGTGCGCGCGCCGTGTTTCCGATCCACTGGGATGTCATGAGCACGCCGCTCAGGGCGCCGCTGGTGCCTGATAGCGATTTTCAGCGCGCCATGGCGTTTCTCGATGACATGAAAGCCCGGACCGGAGTGTCTTTCGCCATCCTGCCCAAGGGTGAGCGCGTGCGGCTCGGGTTGTGACGTCAGGCATGGCTAGCGCTTAGAGAGGCAATCGCATCGTGCGGGCTCGGTGGACTAAGCTCTGCGCGTCTGCTGGTGTTTTAACAGTGTGTTATCTGAAACGCGGGGAAGTCATGACGTCTGTATCAAGACAGGGTTTGATCGCACTGGGAGCCGCGCTCTCGATTTTTCTGAGCTGCGCTGCTCACGCGGAATTTGCTCCTACGGCCGCAGAGCGCGCCAACCTCAAGGTCGTGGCGGCTTTCATGTCGTCCTGGAACACGCCTGATGCTGCCGTGGCCCACCTGGCCGATCAGGCCAGCGTGCGCATGGTTGAAGACCAGCCGGCGGCGGTTGGCCCGGCGGCCGTGGCGAGTGCGTTGAAGAGTTTTCTGGTGCCGGGTGTCACGGTGACGGTGGAGGTGCTCGAGTCCACGGTACACGGGCCCGTTGTACTCAATACCCGCATCGATACGGTGAAGACCGAGGGCAAGCCCGACCAGATCTATCCCGTGACGGGCGTCTTCGTGGTGAAGAACGGCAAGATCGTGGAGTGGGCAGACTACCTGCTCAACTGAGGCTCTGAGCCGGTCGCCGCGCCGGATCCGGTGGCGGCGACGCGGGCAGACCTCGTCTTGCTGGAGATCTCAGGCAGTAACGGGTAGCTCGGCGGTGTCGGTCTGTGCCGTTTCCTCTGTCGTTTCCTCTGCCGGTTGCTCGATGGCATCCGCTTGCTTGCTTTCCAGTTCCTTCACCTTGCGCTGCAACTCGGCGTTCTCGGCCCGCGTTTTACCGAGTGATTTCTGCAGCAGTTCGTTCGCCGAGGTTTGCTCTGCCAGTTTCTTTTTGCTGGCCTCGAGATTCTTTTTCATCCGGACGGGATCGTACTGGGTGAGTACCTTGATCTCTTCGCGCGCCTCGGTCAGATCCTTCTGCAGGGTCTTGGCGCGCTTTTTCAGGGTGGCCAGATCCTCCGCAAGATTCTCGCTCCGGTTGGTCAGCTCGCGGTTCAGTTGCTCCGTGTGCTGGTTGGTCGTTGCCTTGGCGGAGAGCTCCGCGATGGTTTCGAGTTGGCGATCGACCGTGGCCTGCATCTGTTGGCGCTGCGTGGCCAACTCTTGCTGGCAACGCGCCAGTTCTGCGGATTTGCTCTCGATTTGCCCTTGGAATCCCTCGATTTTCCCCTGGTATTCCGTGCGGAGGTTTTCTTCTATCTCGAGGAATCTTTCGAGCTTTCTGGCTGTAAGCATAGTTTCTGTACCACAAGGTGAAGGTGATCCCCGCGCCGGATGCGCCGGGTATCCAGCCCACTGATCTTGAAAGAGAGTTGGCGGGCCTGGCTGGGCGCGAACCCGCGACCAGCCGATGATGAAGCAGTCAAAAAAACTGACTTGCCTGAACGGCGGCGAAGTGTAACGGGTTTGCCAGCGCTTCACCCCCTCTGAGAGCGGAATTAGCGAGTATTGCGGGTTCATGGTGCCGCCCGGCGTTTGGATAACCCGGCCTTGCTAACCACCGATAGCCGTGACAGGCTGCCTCGCGAGAGCTGCTGGGCCTCATAAACGGTCCGAGTCTTGAAGGCGCAACAATCATATTGTGGGGTGAATCATGAAGAACACTGTCGGACGTTCGTGCTCAGGATTGCCGGGTGCGTTGCTGGTGGCCGCAACGGTATTCGCGATCACCTTGAGTGGCGCGGTGCAAGCGAGCGATCGCGGCGCCAACCGACCCGGCGCAGCTGGCAACAATGGAGCGCACAGAGTACACGCTGATCCCGGCGTGAATCAGCCCGGTGCGGTTGGCAACGTTGGAGCGCCTGGTGTGCACGTTGACCCTGGCGTGAACCAGCCCGGTGCGATCGGCAATGTCGGGGTGCCTGGAGTGCATGTAGACCCTGGCGTGAATCAGCCGGGTGCGATCGGCAATGTCGGGGTGCCTGGTGTGCATGTTGACCCTGGCGTGAATCAGCCCGGTGCGATCGGCAATGTCGGGGTGCCTGGCGTACATGTAGACCCTGGCGTGAATCAGCCCGGTGCGATTGGCAATGTCGGGGCGCCTGGTGTGCATGTAGACCCTGGCGTGAATCAGCCCGGTGCGTTCGGCAATGTCGGGGTGCCTGGTGTGCACGTTGACCCTGGCGTGAATCAGCCGGGAGTTGTCGGGAACCGGCGCATTTACTGACGCCGCCTGGCGCGCGTCGGCCACGTCAGAATCACGCTCCTCGTCTGGAAAGCCAGCGCCCAAGCTGCCGCGGGGCGCGTCCCGGCACGGAGGGATCGAACAGGGATAACGGGTATTTGTCAGTTATTTTCAGGGTGCTCTTGGCGTTTGGGCATGCTGCTCTCACCCGCCTTGGCTGCCTCGGTAGTATCTTCAATTAAATCAAATAACTCACGAAACTGGTCAGTTAATTTATGGCTCGGAGCGTAATAAACCAAGGGTTTTTGTTCGCGATGAGACTCTTTCATTTTTATCGAAGAAGACAAGAACGCATCCAAAACAGGTAAATTATCGGCGCGCAATTCTTCAATCAATTCTGCGGGTAATTTAGCCTGGCTATTAAACTGGTTTATAACAATTCCCTCGATTCTCAGGTCAGGGTTGTGATCTTGTTTTAATTCTATAAGGTTGCCCAGCAAGCTGTACAAAGCGGCCTTGGAAAAAGTATCGCAATCAAAGGGGATAACAACGGATTCAGCGGCTATCAAGGCAGATTTGCTGTAAAAGTTAAAATTGGGTGGTGTATCAATATAAATGCGGTCATATTCTTTTGATAACTCCTGCAAAGCATCGCGCAGCTTGTAAATTTTATATTTACTTTCCAGCTCTTTTTCGATGGTTTCCAAAGCAGGATTTGAGGGCATTAAATGCAAATTTTCAAATGCTGTTTCATAAATAAACTGGTTTAAGTCTCTTTTGCTGCCGAACCAGCTTCCGGTATTTTGTTTGAACAGTTCTGCAACAGACCCTGCCATGGAGTTGCGTCTTTCATCCGTGTTTGTATCGAAGCCTAAATAGTAGCTTGAGTTGCCTTGTACATCTAAATCGATGAGTAAGGTTTTGTAGTCAATAGAGGCGCTAACAGCCGCTAAATTGCAGCTTATGCTCGATTTACCCACGCCACCTTTTTGATTAAAAATAACGCGACGCATTGTTGGCCCATTTTTTTTGCGGTGGTTTAGTAGAAAGCCTATCAAGGCTTATTAATATGCGGCGATTGTGGATATTTTGGCCAATGAATATAAAGGTTGCGGGGTGATTTTTGCAATGATAATTAAAGAAAGCTTGGGCTTGGGGTCACACTCCGTCGTTGAGGATCTGTGCGGGTCAGCCAGCGGGAGCGCTTTCGTTGTCGCAGCCTGAGACGCTCTGCCATGCTGGGATCATGAATATCCTGGCCGCCTGCCCTAATCTTGCGTGGATTCGACGCAGCCCGACGAGGCTGCTTTGGGTAGTGGCGCTTCTCGGGTTGGTTCTGGGCAGTATCCCCCGGTGGGAGATGCATCAGCACGTTCCAGAGAGTCACCGTCTCTCGCACGGGCATGACCACGCGTCGCCCCATCATGACGACATCGATGACCTGCCATCCGGTGTTCCCGCCGCCGATGCCACGGGGACGCACGGGCATGAGATGCCGACGATCTCCGTCGTGCTGTTCGAATCTGAATCGTCACAACCCCACCTCTTCCGCCCTCCAGCCATAGACCTTTCGGCGAGCGAGTCGAGCGCACCAAGCCGCTGCTGGCCGCCGCCCTACCGACCTCCCATCGCCTGAGCAGATCCAAGCTGTAGCTACCGCGCGGGCGGTGGCAGATTGCGTCTGTTCGATCGATGACGGGGGATACCAGCAGTGCGACTTCAGTGGTTGGCCTTGGCACTT
Organism: uncultured Gammaproteobacteria bacterium; assembly: GCA_903938575.1. Classification (GTDB taxonomy): domain Bacteria; phylum Pseudomonadota; class Gammaproteobacteria; order Pseudomonadales; family UBA5518; genus UBA5518. The sequence continues at coordinate 529 of CAJADV010000476.1, read as the reverse complement.
GCCGGGGCGGGGTTTGCGTTCGCCCCTGCGCTTCAGGCGCGGGATCTGACACTGGAACAGGCGGTCAGCCGCTCTCTGGGGCGTAGCGCGGTATTGCAGGCCGAGGGCGCTGCGGTGACCGCGACACGGTACCAAGCCGAACTGGATGCCCTGGCCCCTCCGCTCACGATCGGGATGGAGCTGGAGAACGTCGCGGGCACTGGCGATTTGTCGGGTACCGATAGCGCAGAAACGACGCTCCGCCTCGGCAGGGTGTTCGAGCTTGGGCAGAAGCACACTGCACGCGAGTCGTGTGATTACCCGCGAGGCATCGTTTGGATCAAGTGGCTGGGTACGCATGCGGATTACGACGCCATCAGCGTGACGGAGGTGGAGCATGGCAACTGAAATCAAGCCAATCCGGACCGAGGCTGATCATCGTGCTGCGATGGCAGAGGTTGAGCGGCTGTGGGGTGCGAAGATGGGTTCGCGGGATGGGGACCGCCTCGATGTGCTCGCAACGTTGATCGATGCCTATGAGTCGCAGTAC
>CAJADV010000475.1 GCA_903938575.1 uncultured Gammaproteobacteria bacterium | reverse complement strand
TGGCCCGCTCCTACGAGAGGGACTCGCGGGCATGGCCCGCTCCTACGGGAGGCAGTCGCGGGCATGGCCCGCTCCTACGAGAGGGACTCGCGGGCATGGCCCGCTCCTACGGGGCGGTGGCGGCGCCGGAGATGTGCCGTGCTGCGAGATACCCGAACGTCATCGCCGGCCCCAGCGTAGAACCCGGCCCCGGGTAGGTGGGCAGCACCGCAGCAGAGCAGTTCCCGATCGCATACAGCCCTTCGATGGCTGAACCATCGCCCCGTTGCACGCGTGCGTGTACATCCGTGACCAAACCACCCTGCGTGCCGAAATCACCCGGATCGATGGGCATGGCATAGAAGGGCGCCTGGTCGATGGGTGCCAAGCAGGGATTGGGCGAGACACGCGGATCGCCGTAGTAGCGGTCGTACTCGGAATCCCCGCGGCCGAAGTCCGGGTCCGCGCCGCGCTTCGCGAAATCGTTCATGCGCGCGATGGTGTCTTCGAGGCCGGCCGGGTCGATGCCCGCTTTCACAGCGAGTTCGGCGATGGTGTTCGCCTTGTGCACGAAACCCTCGTCGAACCAGCGCTGCGGCACCATCCAGTCTGGGCGCATCTGGCTGTTGTAGAGCGGCCCCACGATGTAGGTGCGGCGGAAGCGTGCGTCGAAGACGTGGAAGCTGGGTACGCAGGGGTTTGCATCGCTGTGGCGCGCAAACAGGTCCTTCTGGTAGGCCATATAGTTCTGCGATTCGTTGGTGAAGCGCCGGCCAGCGGCGTTGACCACACAGGAGCCAGGGTAGGATTTCTCCATGATGCTCAAGCGCGGCATCGGCTCGCCGGGCACCGTGATGGTGGTGCACCACCAGGCATCGGACATCAGTTTGGTGGCGGCGCCCACGCGCATGCCTTCACGGATGGCATCACCGGTGTTGGTGTGCACGCCGCCGCTCCAGCGGTGGTCGGTGGGTTTGGGCAGGTACTGCTCGCGCATTTCCTGGTTGTGCTCGAAGCCGCCGGCGGCAAGGACCACGCCCTTGCTGGCGCGGATCCGGATCAGGCGTCCGTCGCGCTCGGCGACCACGCCGATAACGCGGCCAGCATCGTCAGTGATCAGTTCGCGCATGGCGCTCTGCAGCCACAGCGGGATATCGCGGTCCATCATCGAGAGTCGCAGTCTGGCGATTCCCGCGCAGCCCGTGCAGATGCGCCGTGAACGGCCCCAGCGCAGGAACCACGGCAGGTCCGCGACACTGGAGGCGACCAGCGCTGCGGCACGCTTCCACCAGCCCGGAATCTGCACCGTGAAATCCCAAGCTTCTTCTTGCGTGATCGCGAAGCGACCGAACATCCACATCATGTGGTGGGTGTCGATCAAGTGGCGGGCCTCGTCGCCCAGTTCGGATTTGGCGAGGGGCTCGGGCTCCATCGAGCGGTGCCCGGTTTTGGAGCCCGCGAACTGCGAGTAGTAGTCGGGGTACTGCGGCAGCGTGCGGTAGCGCACGCGGGTGCGATCATGCAGGAAGTCGACCATCCGCGGTGATTCGCGGAGATAGGTCTCGATCATCTCCGTGGAGACGGAGGCCTCGGGCACGGCCGCGCGCACGTAGGCCAGTGCCTCCTCGTAGGAATCCGGTGCGCCCGCGGCTTGCGCGTAACGGTTGCAGGGCACCCACACACCACCGCCGGAGATGGCGCTGGTGCCGCCGTACATATTGTTCTTCTCGATCAGCAGCACCTTGCCGGCGCCCATCTCGTGGGCGCAGACCGCTGCCGTCATCCCGCCATTACCTGAGCCGACGACCAATACGTCGACCTCGTGGTCCCAGTCACTGCGGCTAATGGCCATCAGAGTAGCTCGACGGCCAGAGCCGTTGCCTCGCCGCCGCCAATGCAGAGCGCGGCAACACCGCGCGTCTTGCCCAGGCGCCGCAGCGCATGCACCAGCGTGAGCACGATGCGGCTGCCGGTGGAGCCGATGGGGTGGCCCTGCGCGCAGGCGCCGCCGAAGACGTTCACCTTCGCCTCGTCCAGACCGAGTTGCACGATGGCTGCCATGGTGACCATGGCGAAGGCCTCGTTCACCTCGAAGAGATCCACGTCATCCTTGCTCCAGCCGGCCTTCGCCAGCACTTTCTGGATCGCGCCTACCGGTGCGGTGGTGAAGAGCGCTGGCTCGTGGGAGTTGCGCGCGTGCGCCACGATGCGGGCCATGGGCGCGATGCCGTGCCGCTTCGCCTCACCGAGCGAGCAGAGCACCAGCGCGGATGCGCCGTCGGAGATGGAGCTCGAATTGGCTGCGGTAATCGTGCCGTCTTTTGCGAAGGAGGGCTTCAGCGTGGGGATCTTGCCGGGGTTGGCGTTCAGAGGTTGCTCGTCGGTGTCTACCACCGTCTCGCCCTTGCGGCTTTTCACGGTGACCGCGACGATCTCGTCTTTGAGCGCGCCGCTCGCGATGGCGGCGTTCGCGCGCTCCAACGATTGCACGGCGTAGCGGTCCATCTGTTCGCGGGTGAAGCCGAGCTCGTTTGCCGTCTCCTGTGCGAAGGTGCCCATCAGACGGCCCGTGTAGGCGTCTTCGAGGCCATCGTGGAACATATGGTCTTTGGCTTCGACGTGGCCGATGCGGTAACCGGTGCGGGAATTGAGCAGCAGGTGCGGGGCGCTGCTCATGCTCTCCATGCCGCCGGCGACCATCACGTTATTGGTGCCGGCGCGGATCTGGTCATGGGCGAAGATGATCGCCTGCATGCCGGAGCCGCAGAGTTTGTTGATGGTGGTGGCGCCGGCTGTCTTGGGAATGCCAGCTGCGATGGAGGCCTGCCGTGCGGGGCCTTGCTTGACGCCCGCAGGGAGCACGCAGCCCATGATCACTTCATCGATGTCGCTCGCTGCGAAGCCGCTGCGCTCGACGGCTGCGCGGATGGCCGCGGTACCGAGTTCCACCGCGCTCACGCCGGAGAAAACGCCGTTCAGACCGCCCATGGCGGTGCGAGCGCCGCCAGCGATGACTACCGTTGAATCGTCCATTGCCATACTCCTGCGAAAAGAGCGCGCATTGTCCCCGTGTGGTCGTGTTTTCGCCAGTCCCTGAGCGTCAGTTCGTGCCCGCGGGGCCTGTGGCGCTGGTGAAGAGTTTGCCGCGCACGCGGCGGCGATAGCTCTGCGGGGCAGTGCCCGTGTGCGCGCTGAAGGCACGACTGAAATGACTGGCATTGCCGTAGCCGCAACGCGCGGCGATATCGGCGATCGCGAGGTTGCTGGAACGCAGCAGTTCGCGGGCTGCGGCGATGCGGGCCTGCTGCAAGAAGGCGAGCGGTGTGGTGGCCAGCGCGGCGCGGAAGCGGCGGTTCAGGCTGCGCGCCGAGAGCCCGCAGCGTGCGGCGAGCTCGGGAATCTGCAGCGGCTCGCCAAGATGCGCGAGCATCCAGTCCTGCGCGATCCACACCGCCTCGTCGGGGTGAGCGCCGGCTTC
>CAJADV010000474.1 GCA_903938575.1 uncultured Gammaproteobacteria bacterium | reverse complement strand
GGCTGCTCAGTTCCTCCATGCCGGGTGGGGTCATGATTTCGACCCCGGCCGGGGTGCTGGATACCTCGATGTCTATCTCGCTTGCGTCGAGCTCGCCCTCGCGGAGTTTTTTGCGCAGCAGCTGCCGTGCCGGCGAGCTGCGGTCAGGGGGTTCTGTAGTCCTCGCTGCCGGCAGCAGTGCGTCCAGTACGCGCTCTTCGGCGGCATCCAGGGCACGGTCACGGAGCTTGGCGACTTCGGCTTCGCGAAGCATCTTGACCGAGACATCCACCAGGTCCCGCACGATCGACTCTACATCGCGGCCTACATAACCCACTTCGGTGAACTTGGTGGCCTCGACTTTCAGGAAAGGCGCGTTCGCCAGTCTGGCGAGGCGACGCGCGATTTCTGTTTTGCCCACGCCGGTCGGACCGATCATGAGGATGTTTTTCGGGGTTACCTCAGCGGCAAGACCCGCATCGAGCTGCATGCGCCGCCAGCGGTTGCGCAGTGCCACCGCAACGGCCCGCTTGGCCGCCTTCTGCCCGACGATATGGCGATCGAGTTCGTGGACTATCTCGCGCGGGGTCATGCCCGACATGCTGGTGGTCCTTGCTTCAGTTCGCAGGCTCGAGTTCTTCGATGCTGCGGTTGTGATTGGTGTAGATACAGATGTCGGCGGCGATACCCAGCGCGCTCTCGACGATCTCGCGGGCGCCGAGTTCCGTGTGGTTCAGCATCGCCCGGGCCGCGGCCTGCGCGTAGGGTCCGCCCGAGCCGATTGCGATCAGCGCATCTTCCGGTTCGATGACATCACCGTTGCCCGTGATGATCAGGGAGTGCTGGCGGTCTGCCACAGCAAGGAGCGCCTCCAGGCGCCGCAGCGAGCGCTCCGTGCGCCAGGCCTTGGCCAGCTCGACGGCGGCGCGCACCAGCTGGCCCTGGTATTTCTCGAGCTGAGCCTCGAAGAGCTCGAACAACGTGAAGGCGTCCGCCGTGCCGCCGGCAAAACCGGCCACAACCTGACCGTTGTAGAGGCGGCGCACCTTGCGGGCATTGGATTTCATCACCGTTTGCCCCATCGATACCTGTCCGTCGCCCCCAATGGCGACTCGCCCATTGCGGCGAACCGAGACGATGGTGGTGCCGTGGAACTGTTCCATGGTGAGCTTCTCGCTAGCGCCGCGCCAACCTGGCGCGACATGGGGAAATCAGGATGTTGGGGCGATCGATGCTGTTTCAACTGCGTCTGGGGGTAACTAGAGGACGTCGATCCCCTGGTCTTTGAGGGCGCCGCGCGCCTCTGCACGCGCAGACTCGCTCGCGAAGGGACCCACTTGCACCCTGTGGCGGGCCTCCGGTCCACGACCGCCCACCGCCTCGACGCGGGCCGGGTAGCCCAGCAAGGTGATATCGGCCCGCCGCCGGTTTGCATCGGCCGCATCCCGGAAGGCCCCGGCCTGAAGCGTCAGCAACACCGGCTCCGGCACTTCCACTGGAGGTGGAGCTTTCACAGGCGGTTTGATCGCGGCCGCAGGCGCGGGTTCAGGCATCTCGATGGCTGCCTTGGGCGCGGGCTTGGCAGAAGCTGCAGGCTGCGCGGGTGTCGCGGCGGGCGGTTCAGTGGCATTGGCTGTCTCGCTGCCCTGCTCCGCGGGCGCCTCGGTCGTGATCGCTGGCAGTTCCGTATAAAAGACGAATTTTGGTTTCTCGGTCGACTCCCGGGGTTTCGGGTTTGTTGCCGGGGCGCTTTCGGGCTGCTCGGCGCTCGTTGCCACCAGCGGACGTCGTGGTCCGGGTGCGAGGCTTGCGAGGTATACGAGAAAACTGATCAGCACACCCATCACCAGACCGCTCACGAACCACAGCCAGGGCGGCGAGGGCGGCTTACTTCCCCGGCCCGTCCGGGCAGCGCGTTGTTTGGCGAAATCGTGCGTCATTCGATGGCTCTTGACCGGATACGTCTGCTCCGGGTGCCGGAGCCGTCATCCACATGTGATTATCGGACGACATTGCAAATCCCGCCATGCCGCGGTCGTTCCGGATTCAGGCGCCTTCCAGGGGATCAACATCAACTTGCCAGCGTTCATGAGCCCCGAAACGATGGGCATCGAGGAGCTGGCAGGCAGCCTCGAGCGCGGCGTGGAGCGGTGCCCGCCTTGCGTCGCGCAGCAGGAGCTGCATCCGGTAGCGCCCCGCTCGCCGCGCCATCTGCGCTGGCACCGGGCCGACGATGTCGAGCTCGGTGAATCGCCGCCGCAGGTGTGCTTTGACGTCCGCCAGCACCTCAATGGCGCTGCGTTCCCGCGGACTCTCGACGCGCAGTATCGCAAGGTGGCCGAACGGCGGCAGACCCCATGTTTCCCGCTCGGCGAGGATGGGATCTATGAACGCCCGGTAACCGCCACTCAGCAGACGTTCCATCCAGGGGTGCTGCGGATGCAGCGTCTGGATCAGGACCTCCCCGGGTCGCTCGGCGCGTCCTGCTCTGCCCCCCACCTGCACGAGCAACTGCCCGGTGCGCTCGGCGGCGCGGTAGTCCGGGCTGAACAATCCGCCGTCGAGATCGATGATGGCCGCTAGCGTGACGCAGGGGAAATGGTGCCCCTTGGCCAGCATCTGCGTCCCTACAAGTATGCAGGGCTCTCCCGTGCCGATCTCCCCGTAGAGTTTGTCCATCGCCAGGGCGCCCTGCATCGTTCCGCGGTCAATGCGGTGAACAGGAAAAGCCGGGAACTGGCGCTGCAGCGTGTGCTCGGTGCGCTCGGTGCCTGCGCCCAGCGCCAGCAGTCGGGCGCTGTGGCAGCCCGGGCAGCTGGTCGGGGCGGGGATCCTGGCGTCGCAGTGGTGGCACCACAGCAGATCGGCCGCCTTGTGCAGGGTGAGGCGGGCATCGCAGTGATGGCAGTCAGCCATCCAGCCGCAATCCGAGCAGGAGAGCAGTGGCGCCCAGCCGCGGCGGTTCAGGAAAACCAGCACCTGATTTCCGGCGCCGAGCTGGTGGCCGATGGCATCGATCATCTCGGCGCACATCCCGCCGTCCAGCGTTTGCCCGCGGATGTCGAGCAGCCGCGTGGAAGGCGCTCGTGCCTTGCCGGCGCGTTGCGGTAGTTCAAGGTGCACGAAGCGCCCCGCGCGGCAGTTCGCCAGACTCTCGGTGGAGGGTGTAGCACTGCCCAGCACGATGGGTATCCCGAGTCGCCGGGCCCGGTAGACAGCAAGATCGCGCGCCGAGTAGCGGAACCCCTCCTGCTGTTTGAACGAGCCATCGTGCTCCTCATCGACCACGATCACACCGAGTTCGGGCAGCGGAGTGAACAGCGCGGACCGGGTGCCGATCAGCACCCGCAGCCGGCCCGATGCGGCTTCGTTCCAGGTTGTTTCCCGCTCACGGTCGCCCAGGCCCGAGTGCAAGACGCCGACCCGTGCGCCAAACCGCTGTACAAAACGCTGCCGGGTTTGCGGCGTGAGGCCGATTTCGGGCACCAATACCAATGCTTGCCTGCCCGCGGCCAGCGCCTGTTCGATGAGTCGCAGATAGACCTCTGTTTTGCCGCTTCCCGTAACCCCTTCCAGAAGGCTGCAGTGGAAGCTGCCGAGGTGTGATTCCAGGGTTACGAGCGCTGCAGCCTGTGCCCTGCTTGGAATATGTTCCTTTACGGATGCCGTTTCCGCCTCGGGCGGCGGCTCGGTCGCGGCAACGCAAGGTTCGGACATGGCCAGGCCCCGCGACTCCAGGGACCGCAACTGCGCTGCCCCTATGCCCGCAAGGCGGCACAGCGCCTCGCTCGCCGGACCCTGTTCGCGCAAGAACGCCATCGCGGCGGCCAGCCGTGGAGAACGTTTCAGTGCCGAAGCCGGCAGCGCCTCGCTCGCGGGAGTCACGCGCCACTGCAGGATCGCGCGAATTCGGGACCTCGGCAGGCTGCGCAGCCCTGCAGGCAGGGTGTTCAGCACCGCCTCTCCGGGAGTCGCGTGGTAGTAACGTGCAGCAAACAGGCAGAGATCAAGGATGTCGGCGGGAATGACCGGCGCGGTATCGGGAAAGCCGATAGCCCGTTTCAGTCGTTCCGGGGCCAGATCGCTGGCAGCAACCACATCGAGCACGATGCCCACGACGCGCCTCGCCCCGAGGGGGACGATCACGCGCAGACCCGGACAGGCGGTCACTGCGGCGCCGAGCGGCGGCAGGTAGTCGAGCGCCTGGCGGAGCGGCGCGGCCACCGCCACGCGCAGGATCTGTTCTTTGGACATGCGCTGTGGGAGGGCGACACTCAGAAGGCTGGCGAGTCTAACACCCATCGGTTCCCGTGGCTTTTTCCACAGTTGCCGCCTTGTGACTTGCCACGGTTCCGGCCCCGACCTAAGATCGCGCCCTCGTTTTCAGAGGCCGTCGGAGTTCCGGCGGCCAGCCCCGCAACTGACGGGGGACGCTCCGGAGGTTCCATCATGAAGGCAGATATCCACCCGAAGTACGGCTCGCTCACCGCCTCCTGCAGCTGCGGCAACGTCATCAGCACCGGCTCCACCCTGGCGCGTGACATCAGCCTCGACGTTTGCTCCAAGTGCCACCCGTTCTATTCGGGCAAGCAGAAGGTTCTCGATACAGGCGGCCGTATCGACCGCTTCAACAAGCGTTTCGGGACCGCGGGCGTCCGTCGCTGAGCGACCACACTGCCGGCGCGTTTGCGCCGGTATCGGGCAAGATAAAGAGACCAGCAGCCGTCATGTCGGCCGCTGGTCTTTTTTTGTTTGCGCTCTGGATCGGCCTTTCCAGCGTCTCTGTTGCAGGTGAATGCAAGCCTTCTGCCCCGACTGAAGCGGTCCGGCTGGCCAAGGTGCTGGACGGCGACACGATCAGCCTGGGTGACGGACGCCACGTGCGCCTGATCGGGGTGAATACGCCGGAGCTATCCCACTACGGCCACCCCAAAGAGCCCGGGGCTGACCAAGCCACTCGATTCGTCCGGCAGTTCCTCGCCGACCCTTCGATACGGATCGGTATCGGGAAAGACCCCCAGGACCACTACAAGCGCACACTCGCCCATGTCTACCGGGCCGATGGTGGCAGCCTGGAGGAGGCGCTGCTTGATGCAGGCCTGGCGCAGCAGATCGTATTCCCGCCCAATCTGGATCTGGCCGAGTGCCTGTACCACGCTGAGCAACAGGCGCGCGCTGCTGGCCGCGGTCTGTGGCGGGGTGGTCGCTTCGGCCCCACCGCCGTTACCGGGCTGAAAGAAGAGGCGCGGGGTTTCCATCTCCTGCGCGGGAGGGTGACGCGGACCGCGCGAACCCGTTCGAGCTGGTGGATAGAGCTCGATGGCAGGGTGTCCCTACGCGTGGCGCGCGCGGATTGGAAGTACTTCGATGCGGGCATGCCCGAATCACTGCTCGGCAAAGTGACCGAGGTGCGCGGGTGGTTGATCTGGCGCAGCGCCAAGGAGCGCGGTGATGACCATCATCCCCCGTGGATGCTGACGATTCGGCATCCCCTTGCGCTGTCCAGCCGCTGATCCTGGGGCGCGCTGCAAGGTCAGAAGATTTCGTGGGTATCGTACTCGTCGGGCTTGTATGGATCCTGGTAAGCATCTCCGTCCGGCGTCACCGTTGGTACGTTTTCCAGCGGAAACAATTCGAAAATGGCGTTTGCCTGTCCTGGCCCCGCGAGCAGGCCGGTCTGGGGATCGACGCGCACACTGACCAGACCCTCCGGCCGTGGCCGTTCCTGGGGGGGGAGGTCGCGTGCGGCTTCGCGCATATAGGCTACCCAGACAGGAACAGCGGCTGATCCGCCAAACTCCTGACGCCCGAGCGGCGTGTTCTGGTCGAAGCCCAACCAGGCGGTCGTTACCAGCGTGCCCACGTAGCCCGAGAACCAGGCATCCATCGGACCGTTGGTGGTGCCCGTTTTGCCCGCGATATCGTCGCGCTTGAGTTCCATGGCTCGCCGACCGGTGCCGCGCTTGACGGCCTCTTTCAAGATGCTGTCGATCATGTAGGCCGCCCGCGGGTCCATTACCCGTGGGGCAAGCTTTGCCGGGGCGGTCGGAGCAGATGCCGGATCCTGCTGCATGAGCTCTTCCAGCGAGCCAGCTTCCCGGGCTGCCGGCTCCTGCAGCGACATGCAGTCCAGGCAAGCCCGCAAGGGTTCGATAGTGGCCACTACTTCGCCGTTGACCTTGCTTATTTCCCGCAGCAGGTGCGCCTCCACGCGGTAACCGCCATTGGCGAGCGCCGCGTAAGCCGAGGCGATCCTGAGCGGCGTGGTCACCAGAGTGCCCAAGGCAAGCGAGAGGTTGGGCGGTATCGAGTCCCGCTCGAAGCCGAGCCCCGCCAGATAGTCCACGGCGATCGGGATTCCCAGTTGCTGCAGTAGCCGTATGGAGACCAGATTTCTGGAGTTCACCAAGGCGTTGCGCAGGCTCGTCGGGCCGTAGAACTTGCCGCTGTCGTTCTCCGGTCGCCATACCTTCTCGAGACCAGGATCCTGAAAGACAACGGGCGCATCGTTGATCATGGATGCGGGGGTAAAGCCGTGCTCCATGGCCGCCGCGTATATAAATGGTTTGATGTTCGATCCGGGCTGGCGCAGTGCCTGGGCCACCCGATTGAATTTGCTATGTCTGAAGTCGAGCCCGCCTACCAGCGCGAGGATGCTGCCGTCCTTGGCATCGAGCGAGACCAGCGCGCCCTGCACGGCAGGCAACTGGCTTAGCCGGTGGGCTCCGTCGTCCAGGGTCTGCACCCTGACCACGTCCCCACGGCGCACGATATCCGCGGCGTTTTTGGGTGCGGGTCCCCGGTAATCGCTACTGATGAAGGGCCGGGCCGAAGACAGCCCTTCCTCCCAGCCAATGACGATCTTCGTCCCGTCAGCCAGCTGGACTGCGATGGATTTTTCCTCGACGCGGGTCACCACCGCGGCTTGCAGTCCGGCAATCGCCGGGATTGCGCTCAAGGCTGCCGGCCATGTGGTTTCTGGCTCCTCCAGATGACGCTCGGGGCCGCGCCAGCCATGGCGCTTGTCATAGGCGAGCAGGCCGCCCACCAGGGCGGCATCGGCCTGACGCTGGAGCCTGCCGTCCAGCGAGGTCTTCACCACATAGCCGGCGGTATAGGCATCGATGCCGTAGCGGCGGATCATATCGGCGCGGACCATTTCAGCCGCGTAGTCTGCGCGCAGTTCGATTCGGGAGCCGTGATAGCTGGCAGCGACGGGCTCTGCGAGTGCCGTCTTGTACTCAGAGTCCGCGATATACCCCAGATCGAGCATCCTGCCCAGGATCCAGTCGCGCCGCTCCAGCGCGCGCGCAGGATTGTCCAGCGGATTCCAGATGGACGGCGCCTTGGGCAGCCCGGCAATCATTGCCGACTGGGCAAGGCTCAACTCCGCGATCGAGCGACCGAAATACACTTGGGCTGCCGCTTCTATTCCGTAAGCCCGGTAGCCGAGAAAAATCTTGTTGAGATAGAGCTCGAGGATCTGGTGCTTGTCCAGTTCACGTTCGATCCGGAGTGCGAGCAGGATTTCGGTGAATTTCCGCATGAAGGACTGTTCGCGGGTGAGGAAGTAATTCCTCGCCACCTGCATCGTGATGGTGCTGCCGCCAGACTGGATGCTGTGGGTGGTCGCCAGTTCCCACGCGGCTCGGACCAAACCCGGGATATCGATCCCGCCGTGGACCAGGAAACGGTCGTCCTCGGCTGCCAGAAAGGCGTCGATCAGTGGCTGGGGAACCTCGTCGAAGCGCACGGGTGTGCGGTGCATTTCACCGAATTCGCCGATCAGAAGGCCATCACTGCTGTAGACGCGGAGGGGCTCCTGGTCACGAACATCCCGCAGCACCTCTACCGAGGGCAGCCGGGGGCTCAGGTACAGATAGGTGCCCATCATGGCCATCAGTCCGAGGGCAATGAACGGGAAGGCGATTCCACAGAGTCGCCTGAGCACCGCTACACTTCTGAGCATAATGGTCGATACAAGGGGGTGAGACTCGAGCCGAGCGGCATTATAAAGTTTTTCTTCCCGCTTAATAGTTTTGGACTACTCTTAGTTTTGGCTCGTCATCGGTTGCTCCGGTGTAGGGTTGAAAAACCACGGATTCACCAGGTAATACAACGTGTTAGGGCTCTTCAAACGCAAGACTCCTCCGGTTCTGGGGTTGGACATCAGTTCGACCTCCGTGAAATTGCTTGAACTGAGCCGTAGCGGTGACAAGCTCACTGTTGAAAGCTACGCCGTGCAACCCATGCCCCCGAATTCCGTCGTCGAGAAGAATATCGCCGACGTCGATGCCGTTGCCAGAACCCTCGTGGACGTGGTGGCCAAGTCCAAGACCAAGATCAAGGACGTTGCCGTCGCGGTTGCCGGCTCGGCCGTCATCACCAAGATCATCGATGTCTCTGCCGGGCTCAGCGACGACGCGATGGAGGCCCAGATCAACGTCGAGGCTGACCAGTACATCCCCTATCCGCTGGATGAAGTCGCCATCGATTTCGAGGTGCAAGGCAAGTCCGACCGCGGGCCCGATCAGGTCGAGGTATTGCTGGCGGCCTGCCGGCGGGAGAACGTCGATACCCGGGTCGAGGTGCTGGAGGCCGCCAATCTGGTGCCCCGAGTGGTCGATGTCGAGGTGTACGCCATGGAGCGCGCCTTCGGCCTGATCCTGCCGCAACTCTCTCTCGACGAAGAGTACACGGTGGCGATCGTCGACATCGGTTCTACCATGACCACGCTTAGCGTGCTGGCCGCCGGTAACACCATCTACACACGCGAGCAGCTCTTCGGCGGCCGCCAACTGACCGAGGAGATCCAACGCCGCTACGGGCTGAGCGTTCAGGAGGCGGGCCTTGCCAAGAAGGAAGGCGGACTTCCTGAGGACTATGAGCACGAAGTTCTCGAGCCCTTCCGCGATGCTGTGATCCAGCAGGTGACCCGGTCCTTGCAGTTCTTCTTCTCCTCCACCCAGTACAACGATGTCGATCATGTGGTGCTGGCGGGCGGGGTGGCCTCGCTTGCCGGTCTGGCCCAGGCCGTGGAAGACAAGCTTGGCACACCCACCACGGTGGCAAATCCCTTCAAGGAGATGGGGGTTTCCTCGCGAGTCAACGCGCAGGCGCTTGCCAATGACGCTCCCGCGCTGATGATCGCCTGCGGGCTCGCCATGAGGAGCTTCGACTGATGGCAAACATCAACCTTCTTCCGTGGCGCGAACAGCGCCGCGAACAGATGCGCAAGGAGTTCCTTGCGGTACTCGGGGCAGTCGTATTTGCGGCATTGGCAGTCATTGTCGCCGCTCATATCGTAGTAACCAGCCAGATCGACGGGCAGAACCAGCGCAACGACTATCTCCGCGCAGAGATCGGTAAGCTCGAGAAGCAGGTGAGCGAAATCCGTGATCTCCAGACTCGCCGTAACCAGCTCGTCGACCGCATGAAGGTCATCCAGGACCTGCAGGGCACGCGGCCGGTGATCGTCCGTATTTTCGATGAAATCGTGCGCACGCTCCCCGACGGCGTCTACTACCGCGGCCTCCAGAGGGCGGGCACCGTGATAACCATTCAGGGTACAGCCGAGTCCAATAATCGGGTGTCCAGCCTGATGCGCAAGCTCGAGGCCTCGGAATGGTTCGCCGGGCCGATGCTGAAGAGCGTCAAGGCAAACTCCCAATTCGGTGAGCAGGGCAACGACTTTGAGATGACCGTCAATGTCACCATGCCCGGCAGCACCGAGGACACGGAAGGGGAGCAGTAAGCGATGGCCTTCGCGGATATCCTCAAGTCCTTCAAGGACATTCAGCCCTCCGATCTGACGCTGGAAAGCCTCGGCTCCTGGCCGATGCCGGTCAAGGTGGTTTCCTGGGCGCTGGCCTTTATCCTCAGCTGTTTTCTGGGCTACAACCAGCATCTTCAGGAAATGGGTGTTCAACTCGATCAGGTCCGCACCACCGAGGCGGAGTTGCGTCGCCAGTTCGAGGCCAAGGCCTTCCAGGTCGCCAATCTCGATGCCTTGCGCGCCCAACTGAAGGATATGGAAGAGCAGTTCGGTGCCCTGCTCGGGCAACTGCCGAAGGACACCGAGGTTCCGGGCTTGCTCGAGGACATCACCGAGAAGGGCGTGGATTCCGGACTCAAGTTTTCCAGCATCGCGCTCCAAGGGGAGCAGGCTGCGGAGTTCTACGTGGAGCTCCCGATCGATATCAATCTGACGGGCACCTACCATGACCTCGGCGCTTTCGCCAGCGGCGTGGCGGGCCTCCCTCGTATCGTCACCCTGCATGATTTCAAGATCGCGCCAGGGGTCGGTTCGGGTGAGCTCACCATGCAGATCATGGCTAAGACCTACCGCTACAAGGGCGAGGAGTGATGGGCATGAAGCGCGCGGCAAGCGTCCTCGTCTGCACTGCTCTGCTGGGCGGGTGCGGCGTTGACTTTTCCGATCTTGACGTCTGGATGACGGAAGTGCGGGCACGGCCCAAGGGCACTATCGAGCCCGTCCCCGTGTTCAAGCCCTATGAGTCCTTCACCTATTCGGCACAGGCCTTGCGGGCGCCATTCGATATCCCGTTGAGCGCCAAGGAGACCGCAGCGCTCACGCCGGGCGCCGAGGTCAAACCAGATCTTGGTCGTGCCCGCGAGTTCCTCGAGCGCTTCAACTTCGAACAGTTGTTAATGGTCGGGACGCTGGCGCAGCAGGGCACGTTGTGGGCGTTGATTGCAGACGGCGAAGGCGGCGTATACAGGGTGCGAGTCGGGAATTACCTCGGCAAGAACCATGGGAAGATCGTGGAAACGACCGAGACCAGCATCGCGGTCGAGGAAATCGTGCCGAACGGAGTGGGGGGATGGATACGCAAGCCCCGCACGATAAAGCTGGCAGAAGAAAAGTAGAGCGTGGAGACAGTATGGACAGGGTAGCCATCATGAGTTCTCAGACCATTGCCCCGGTGCGCGGAGCATTCCGCCGGGCCATCGCTGTTGTCGTTGCCTGGCTGTTGCCGGCAGCGCTTGCGCTGGCCCAGTCCGTGTCTATGACCGACATCGGATTCAACGCGCTGCCGGGCGGCAAGTTCGAGATCCGGATGAAATTCGATGGCACACCGCCTGCACCGCAGGGCTACACCATCGAAAAGCCCGCCAGAATCGCGCTGGATCTTCCTGGCGTTGCGAGCAAGCTGGCCCAGAAAAAGCACACGCTCGCCTTCGACAACGCGCAGAGCGTGGTCGTTGTGGAGTCTGGCGGGCGCACCCGAGTGATCGTGAATCTGGTCGAAATTGCTCCCTATCAGTCAACGATCGAAGGCGATGAACTCGTGATCGCTGTGGGCAGCGGTGCTCCTCAGGACTATCTCAAGCCCAGCGCCTCCGCCGTCGCGGCTGCAGCCATACCCGCAGGTCACGGCATCACTGATTTCAACTTCCGCCGCGGTGAGAACGGCGAAGGGCGGATCGAACTCTCGCTGAGTGATCCCGGTGCCGACGTTGACGTGCGGCTCGAGGGCAGCACGATTAATGTGTCCTTCTTCGAGACAGGTGTCCCGGCAGAACTGCAGCGGCGCTATGACGTGGTGGATTTCGCGACTCCGGTACAGGCCGTCGAGGTCAACCAGAGCGGTTCGCAGGCGAAAATCGGGATCAAGGTGGGCGGTGAGTACGACTATCTCGCCTACCAGGCAGATAACACCTACGTGGTTGCGGTCAAGCCGCTCACCAAGCAGGAAGTAGAGCGCAAGAAAAAGGATTTCGAGTTCACCGGAGAAAAACTCTCGCTCAACTTCCAGGACATCGAGGTGCGTGCGGTGCTGCAGCTTATCGCTGACTTCACCGACCTGAACCTGGTGGCAAGCGATACGGTGTCCGGTCGTATCACCCTGCGCCTCCAGAACGTGCCTTGGGATCAGGCGCTCAGCCTGATCCTGAAAACCAAGGGCCTGGACAAGCGCCAGACCGGTAATGTGTTGATGGTCGCACCCGCCGCAGAGATCGCCGAGCGCGAGCGCCAGGAGCTCGAAACCAACCGTCAGCTCGAGGAGCTCGCGCCCCTGCAGACGGAGTTCATCCAGGTCAAGTACGCCGACGCCAAGGAAATCTTCAAGCTTTTCGGTCGCAGCGGCGGCGGGCAAGGTGTGGCTACCGGGGCCTCCCAGAGCGGTGGGAGTAGTGGTGGCAGTAGCGGCGGTCAGCGCGAAGCGAGCATTTTGTCCGCGCGCGGCGCGGTGATCGTCGATGACCGCACCAATTCGCTGATGGTCACGGAGACGGCCGACAAACTCGATCAGTTGCGCCGACTGATCAAGGCGATCGATATACCCGTCCGCCAGGTGATGATCGAGGCGAGGATTGTAATTGCCTCTACAGATTTCTCGCGTCAGCTGGGTGTCCAGTGGGGCGGCGCTGCCGTTCTGGGCGAGAACAACAACTGGTCCGTTGCCGGAAGACAAGGCGCCCTGACCGGACTCGATGGGGACCCGGGCAACGCCACTTTCCCCGATGCGCTCGCAGTAGACCTCGGTGCAACCGGCGCAGGCACGAGTTCCATCGCCATCGGCTTCACCAACCAGGATGTACTGCTGCAGGCCGAACTCTCGGCCCTTGAGTCCTCGGGTCACGGCGAGATCGTCTCGCAGCCCAAGATCATCACGGGTGACAAGCAGAAGGCGACCATCTCGCAGGGTACCGAGATCCCCTACCAGAAAGCCTCTGCGTCCGGCGAGACGACGGTAGAGTTCAAGGACGCAGTACT
>CAJADV010000473.1 GCA_903938575.1 uncultured Gammaproteobacteria bacterium | reverse complement strand
GTGAACGAACACACCCGGCAAACCGTGCAGCCGATCGATCGCGTCCTCGAGGCCGTTGCACCCCCGGATATCGCTCTGCCTGAGATCACCGTTCACCACGACCCGGGCGCCCTCCCCGATCCGGGTGAGGAACAACTTCATCTGCGCCGGCGTGGTGTTCTGTGCCTCGTCGAGCACCACGAAGCTGCGCTCATCGAAGGTCTTGCCACGCATGTAGGCGAGTGGGGACGCCTGGATACGGCCGTGGCGCAGGCAGTACTCGACGGTGCCGGCACCGAGGCGGGCGTTCAGGATGTCGCGGAAGGCATCGATGTAAGGCGCGAACTTCTCGTCGAGATCGCCGGGCAGAAAACCGAGCTGCTCGCCAGCCTCGACGGCGGGGCGCGTGAGGATGATGCGATCGATCTGGCCCGCCTCGAGCGCCTGCGCCGCGAGCGCGCCGGCGCAATAGCTCTTGCCGGTACCCGCCGGACCGATGCCGAAGGTCAGGCTGTGGCGCCGGATGGCGTCGATGTAGCGTTGCTGGGCGGGCGTGCGGGCTTCGAGCGGCGCCGGGACGCGGGGAGCCGCGTAGGCGGTCTGGAGATGGGACCGGGCGTTCAGGTCGACGACGTTGGCGCTGTCGTGGTCCTGGCGTCTGCCCGTGCGGTTCTTGCGGTCTCTGAAGGTGGCCTCTTCGTAGGCCTGCCTCGGGGCGGTCTTGCGTCGTGCTTGGGATCTCTTCGCCATGTGCAGTTAACCTCGTGGGTAGCTGAAGATCGATTCGCGGCGCTGCGGGTAGTGGTGCGGCTGGTGGGGTCTCCTGTGTTGCGGCGGGCTGAGCGGAATATTTGTCGGGCGCTGCGAAAAATGCAAGACAGCCCGGAAGAATTTTCTACGCGGCAGCCAGCCCCGTTGAGCCTGCCGGCACGAAGGCACAGAATCAGCGACCTGCACCACCTACTGCTACAGGCTCCACCCATGCCCGCTCGTTACCTTTACCGCAGCGTGACTGCGGCCTGCCTCGCGCTCGTAGCGGCCACGGCTGCATCTGCGCCGCTGTGGATCGATGTACGTTCCCCCGAGGAATACGCCGCACAGCACCTCGGCTCCGACCCGAATATCCCCTACGCCGACATCGCAAGACGCATCGCGGCGATCGCACCCGACAAGTCCACCGAGATCGCGCTCTACTGCGCAGCAGGCGGCCGCGCGGGCACCGCCACCGCCCAACTCCAGCGGCTCGGCTACACCAACGTTCGCAACGCCGGCGGCATCAGTCAGGTGGGCAAGGAGCGGGGCTGTGACGCCACCGCGCAGGATGACGGATCCTCCATACCCTGCCCCGCGCAGGGGATCAGATGAACGCACACGCCTCGGCGCTGCCCTGGGACACGCTGATCACCGGCGCCCTGGTCTTCGACGGCAGCACGGCGGCACCGGAGCAACTAGACGTTGCCATCGCGGGCGGCCGTATCGCCGCCTGCGGCAGGAACCTCCCGCGGGAACAGGCGCGCGAGGTGCGCGAGCGCCGCGGGCAGTGGCTGATGCCCGGCCTGATCGACATCCACACGCACCTCGATCTCGAAGTCGAGATCACGCCTGGCCTGGCTGAAGTGGTACGCCACGGCACCACCACCGTGGTGGTGGGCAACTGCTCGCTGGGCGCGGCCTTCGGCGCGCAGCGTAGCGCCTCGCAGGATCCGATCGTCGATTGCTTCGCGCGCGTGGAAAACATTCCCAAGCATGTACTGGCGCGTTGCGCCGACCGCATGACCTGGGACAACACGGCCGACTACCTGAAACACCTCGACAGCATCGCGCTCGGCCCGAACATGGTGCCGCTGGTCCCGCACTCGATGCTGCGCGTGCAGGTGATGGGGCTCGAGGACTCGATACGCCGCGAGCCAAGCGCGGCGGAACTCGCGCGGATGCAGGCGCTTCTCCAGGATGCCGTGGATCAGGGCTACGTGGGATTCTCCACCGACGGGCTGCCGTTTCATTACCTCGCCAACGACCCGCACCGCGATCGCCGCATTCCGACCCAGTCGGCTAACTTCGCCGAACTGCAGGCACTGACCGCGATATTGCGCAAGGCCGATCGGATCTGGCAGCTCACGCCCATGCCCGACCGTCCGCTGGAAACCCTGCGCAGCTGCCTGCTCTCCAGCGCCCGGCTGCACGGCAAGGCGCTCAGGGTGACGGCCCTCGCCGCGGTGGAATTCGCCGCCAATAAGCGCGGCAGTCGTGCCCTGTTCAATATGACCCGACTGGTCAACTCGCGCCTGCTGCAAGGCGATATGCACCTGCAAGCCCTGTCGGCGCCCTTCACGATCTGGGCCGACGGCGTCACCAATCCGATCATGGAGGAGATGCCGTCCACGCGCGCCCTGATGGCGCTCGATCTCGATGACGAGGCCGGCCGCGCCGCACTCCTCGCGGATCCGGCATGGATGGCGGAGTTCCGCGCCGACTGGTATCGCGGCAAGCGAGGCTTCAACGCAGCGCGTCTGCGCACGCTGATCGGCATACCGCTCGACAATTTTTCGCGCGACCTCGCCGACATCACCGTCGACACCTGCCCGGTCGAGTCCTGGCGCGGAGAGACTCTGGCGGCGGTGTACGCACGACTGCTCGCCTTCCAGGCCAGTGGCACCCAAGGCGCCTCCGCGGATGCCGAGGCGGTGTTCTTCGAT
>CAJADV010000472.1 GCA_903938575.1 uncultured Gammaproteobacteria bacterium | reverse complement strand
GCAGCTGGGACCACAACGTGCTGCTCGGGCCCGCCCCGGGCGTCTCCGGTCTGCTGCTCGCAAACGGTTTCTCGGGGCATGGACTGCAGCAGTCGCCCGCGGTGGGGCGCGGGTTGGCGGAGCTGCTCGTGCACGGGAAGTTTCGTAGCCTCGACCTGTCCGAGCTTTCGCCCGAACGCTTGCATGCCGGGCGCAGGGTGCTTGAGCGCAACGTCGTGTGAACGGTTGATTTGCCGCCGTGGCCAACCCGATCAGCATCACTCCGAGGCGCGCGATGGTGCGCGCGCGAATGTGTGTCATGGATGGCCTGCCGTTCGCCCGCGGGCGCGGTGTCACAGGATCAGCAGTTGCCGCACCAGCGAACTCCCCGCCCGCTCGGCATGCAGGCGATGCACCTCGCCGGCGATCAGTTCCGCATTGCAGACGGCATCGCGCAGATCGATCACAAGCGTGGTGCATTTGCAAAGTTCGGCGTTGAAATCGAACACGGCCCCGAGGCAGCGCTGCAGGTCGCTCAGATTCGCAAGCGGCGACTGGACGAAGCGCGCCGGAAGAGCGCTCAGTTTTATAATCGGCCACAGGCAGCCGGTGTGGTCGTCGGCGTTCACGCGGGCACAGAACAGCGAGCGCTCGGTAGCATCGAGCCCGGCGGCCGTTTCCATGAGTTCGCGCAGGCTGCCCGCGCGCTCGTCGGCGAAACCCACTACATGAACCGTGCCGCTCTGCAGGGCGGCCGCCAGCTCCTCTGGCGTGGTGCCGATGTGTCCAGAATCCGTGTTCATGTTGTCATGGGCTGCGCAGCTCCCTCGGGTCGTGCGACGGCATCTGCCTGTTGTGATCGGGTTCGTCGCGCCGGTGCCCGCAGTATCCCGGCCGTGAGGCATCAGTAATCGATGTTCCGCTCGGCCATCTCGCCCATCGCACGGCGCAGCAGGGCCCGCTCCCGAACGCTGCGCCAGAGCAGGAAATCGAGGAACGATGTGTCACCCTCGCGGGCGGCGTCCGGGGCCTGCGCGATCAGCGCTGCCATCGCCTCGGCGTGGTTACCGAAGCGGCGCCCGAGCAGAACGCCCGCCCGTTCGATATCCTCGGACTCGTAGCGGCTGCGACCGTAGCGCAGCAGTGAGTCCTGGATTTTCTGCAGCTGCAGCAGGCGGTTGACCCGGTGACTCACGAATACTTCTTTGGCCGCTGGCAGCAGGATCCCCGTCAGTGACTCCTCGATGTGGTTGCCCAGGAAGTCGAGTTCGAAGGGGCTGTTGTCCAGCGTCGGCTCCGGCGGCAGCTTCCGTCCCGCGAGGCCGGCGAGCTTGCGCAGCATCTCGTAGCGGTTGGCGTGGCCCCAGATGTAGAGCATCGCCATGTCGAGTTGCACGTTAGGGCGCGAGAGGGCGCGGTGAATCCCCACGCACCATTCGCCGATCACCAGCACCACTGCGTAGTCCAGCGCCCGGCGCTCCACAGCCTTGCCGCTGCTTGCCGCGAAATCTGCCACCAGTTGGGTGGGCGCACCGAAGGACACGCCCAGTGACCGGCACAAAATGCATGCGAGGTCTTCGAGCGGATGCCCTACGCGCACGAGCTCCCAGTCGATCAGCGCGGCGATCTCGCCGTTCGGCCGGAACAGGAAATTCCCCGGCCCTACATCGCCGTGCACGAGCACGGCCGGGGCCCCGGCGTCGGGCACGTTGTGCTTCAGCCATTCGAGTGCGTAATCGACGGCCGGATCCTTGAAGCTCACGGTATCGGTGTAGAGCCGCTGCCAGACCGCGAGAATGCTGCCCACAGCCTCGCCGACCGTCCCGATGCCTGCGTACTCGGCTACACCCAGCTCTGCAGGCGGGATGCGTTGCAGCTCCACCACGTGGTCGATCAGCGCGCGCTCCATGGCGCGTTGTTCGGGTGGTGGCAGGCTCGCCTGATAGCTGGTCTGGCCCTCGACATGCTCCATCAGGATGGCATTGAGTTCGGGCGAGAACGCGAGCACACCCGGTGCGGGGAAGCCACGCTCCGAGATGGGCTTCAGGAACGACCACTCCCGCTCCAGCGAGAACTGTGTGCCGGAGAGCGGCCCCTCGCCCGAGTCCACCCGCAGGAACACGGGAGGGGCGTCCGCGCGGATGACCTTGTAACTGCGGCGAGAGGCGCCGCCCGGGATGAGGGCGAGCTCCGTGACGGGCACGCCCAGTTCGAGCTCCACCCAGGCGCGCAGTTTTGCTTCGAGTTCTGCGGACATCGGCGGCTCCCTTGTCTTGTTGGCTCAGGCAATGATCGCGAGGCTGGTCAGCACGAGCCGGATCAGTTCGGCCTGGCGGTGCACATTGGTCTTGCTGAAGACTGATCGCAGCTGCGTGCGGGCGGTGTTCTCCGAGATGCCGAGCTTGTCCGCGGAGATGGCGATCGAGGAACCCTGCAGCAGCTCGTCGATCAGTGCGATCTCCGCCGGGGAGAGCCCGTAGAGCTGCCCGAAGCGGCCGAGGTAGATGTCGCGGTTGCGCACCTCGTCGTTCAGGAATACCGCCACGCCGCAGGGTGCCCGCGGCTCGCGGTTTCCCGGTGGGGATATGGGGCGGAGCAGCATCTGCAGGAACTCGCCCTCAGGCGGGTTGGTGAGGCGCAGGAACTGCCTCTCACCCTCGCCCGCTTGGTGCATGGCCGCCACCGCGCTCTCGACGCGTGCCCCGCCGCCGCCCCCGCAGAGCCTGCCCTGGCTCACGCGCAGCAGCGAGGAGCAGGCGAGCAGGCGCTGCGCGGTCTCGTTTACGCGCACGATGCGCCCGGTCTCGTCGATGATCACAAGGCCAAAGGCGAGTTGGTCCAGCGCGCCGATATGCGCGCTGCGTTCGAGCAGGAGCCGGCGGCGCTGCTCGTGCAGGCGGAAGGCGCACTCGAGGTGCGGCAAGAGGCGCGACAGCAGCGATTTCTCGAGCACGCCGAAGGGGTTGTCGGGCTGACGCCGCGAGAGGCGGATATAGGTCGTCTGGCCGTCATTGGCCACCACGTTCAGTGCGAGCACATCGGTGGTGCCATCGGGTTCGAGGAGGCGTTTGTAGAACGAACTCGATTTGAGGGCGTCGGGGGAGATCACGTCTTCGAGTGAGCAAGGAGATCCCGCAGCTACCCCGCGGAAGGGGTCGTCGCGGTACTCGATGGAGCGGTAGACGTCCTCGAAGGCGACATCGGTTTGGTAGGAATAGAGTTCGCCCAGATCGCCCGCGGTAGGGATACGCAGGATCAGCGTACAGGCCTCGAGGTTCATGGCGCGCGTCAGGCTGGCGAAAAACGGCGTCCAGCTGCCGCCAGCCTCCACCGCCCGGAACAGGTTGAGCAGCAGCTGCTCGAAGCTGACGCCGTTGCGAGGCGTCATCAGCCCGGCTCGCCTGCCAGCGGTGGGCCGGGTATGGCGCACTCGTCGGCGATCACGATGGTGAGCATTCGCTCCAGATCCATGAAGCTGCCGAGATCCGCCGCATGCGCCGCGCTGGCGGGCGTCTGGTACCACGCCGCGGCGGCCTGGAAAGCCTCGGCGCTGCTCCATTCTGTGAGGCCCATCCCGTCCCAGCCGTCGTTAGCTCCGCCGTCGCCCTCGCCGAAGAGCGTGAGCCGCGTCATGCGGATCTCGGGGTGGTCGCGGCCGTCCCAGCGACGGGTGTGTTCTGCCCAAGCGCGCCAGGCCGCCTCGCGGGGCAGGCCGTCGCGGAACTTCACGAGCGAGAGCGTCTTCATGTGTTTGGTCCCGCACGGCTTGCGGCGCGCGGTCTCCTCAGGCGGCGGGTATTTCGCGACGGTTTCGCCAGAGCGCGGTGCTCCACGCGTCCTGCTCCTCCCCGTAGAGTACGCCGGTGGGCCCCTCCCACTCCATCAGGAACAGCCAGCACACGAGGTTGGCGTAGGGCAGATAAACGAAGCGGTTGATGGGGCGGCCGCGGATATCGACGCCGCGCCCGAGCTCGTCCACCAGGTGCACCTCGATCCAGCGTAGCTCGCCGCCGTGGTAGCAAACGCGCCGGTGCCCCTCCTTCACCGCGGACTTGATGCCGTCCTGCATCACGTAGCCCTTGAAAACCGGTTCGAGCTCGCCGCCCGGCTTGGAATAGGCGAGGAAGGCGAAGTCGGCAGACTGGCCGTGGCAATAACCGAGCCGGATGTCGTCACCGATGATCCGCGGCCCCCACGAGCGGTCGCGGATACCGTGGCAATCGATCTGCCAGTGCTTGCCGTCAAGCTCCAGGGAGCCGGTGTAGTGGCCGGGCTGGTCGATGTGGCCCGCAAAGAACTCCGAGGTGCCGTGCGCAGAGGTCTCTTCGGCAGGCAGCAGGCCGCTGAAGCGCATGTTCAGTCGCACGCCCGGGCTTGCGTAACCCATGTCGTAAACCAGCCCGGGCTCCACGCTTTTCAGCCAGTTGCCGCCTGGCAGCGACATGTCACGCAGATCCACCGGCGAGGTAATGGGCGCGTTCACGTCGTAGCGGTAGACCGGCGCGTCCCAGGGCAGGTGTCCGCTGCCGTCCCACACCAGGCAGCCACCGCCGTAGATCCCGAGTACGGGCCGGAACCAGTTGTAGAAGTAGATCGTGATCGCGGCCTCGGGGATCCAGGCGCCGAACCACACGGTCTCGGTCCACCAAGGCTCCGTGGGTGAATACGTGTGGAAGGTATCAACGGTATCGCAGACAACGATCGGGGAAGTCATCGGAACACTCCGGTCTGGACGTCCGGGGACTATAGGTTTCGGCGATCGGCGTCCGGAATACTCCAAACGAGTGAAGATCTCCGGCCACCGGGCTGGCCGAGCATGCCTGAGGGCTGGATTACAGGCTCATATAGCCCTCGTTTGGATTATTGCCCGGTCCCACGACATCGTGTGCAATCGACTCCCAACGACCATAAGCGCCCGAGAGGTGTCCAGATGTCCGCATGCCAAACCTTTTTCCGCCGCTTGCCGCTCGCCGCGCTTGTGATGGCCGCAGGCGCCTTCGAGGCCCACGCCGAGCAGGCCGCACTCGAGGAAGTCATCGTCACCGCCGAGCGAACGGAAAAGAGCCTGCAGGACACGCCGATCTCGGTGGTGGCTCTGAACTCCCAGGCCCTTGAGCGTCTGGGCGTGTCAAACGTGGCCGATATCGCCTCCTCGATCCCCAACATGAAGATGATGTCCTTTGGCATCAGTTCCACCACCGTGCGCACCTACATTCGCGGCGTTGGCAACGTCGACAGCCAGATCGTGCTCGATTCGCCCGTGGGCATGTACCTCGACGGCGTGTACATGGCGCGCTCGGTGGGCCTGGTGGCTGATACCGCTGACATCGAGCGTGTCGAGGTGCTGCGCGGCCCGCAGGGAACGCTCTTCGGCCGCAACACCACCGGCGGCGCGGTGAACATCGTCACCAAGCGGCCATCCGAGGACCTGGGGTTCAGCCAGTTGCTGAGCAGTGGTGAGTACGGGCTCTTCAAGTCCCGCACCTCGGTCAATGTGCCGCTTGGCGAAACCGCCGCGGCGCGTTTCACCTACCAGAAGCACAAGCGTGACGGCTGGATCGAGAACGATGGCAAGGGCGATGATTTCCACGCCTACGATCGCGACTCCCTCCGTGCCGACCTGCGTTGGCGCCCGACCGAGGACCTCACCGTCGACTACGGCTACGACAACTCGCAGAACGACTTCACCGGCAACTACTACCACCTGCTCGAGGTGAGTGCGAACTTCACGGGGGTGCTCACGCCGCAGAACGGGCGCCAGAGCCACGCCAAGCTCCTGCTGCCCTATGAGGACAGCAAGGCCGAGACCTCGGGCCACACGCTCACGGTTGCCTACGAGAGCGGCATCGGCACGGTGAAATCCATCACCGCTTATCGGGAAGTCGAGGAAGACGCCTATCAGGATTACTCCGGCAACGACTTCATCCCCGTCTTCCGCAACAACCGCTTCAACGCCAATCAGGACCAGTTCTCGCAGGAACTTCAGCTCGCGGGCAATGCCGGCGACGGCCGTTGGGAGTACATCGCGGGGCTCTACTACTTCGAGGAGAGCGGCAACGAGACCTCTGGTGACGAGGTGACGTTCATCAATTACCTGCTGCCGCGCAACGTCGACGCTGACAACAAAACTACGGCCGCCTATGCGCAGGTTGGCTGGCGCCCGACGCAGTCCTCGCCCTGGAAATTCGTTCTCGGCGGGCGCTACACAGAGGACAAGCGCGAAGGTGACAACAACATTGTCGCGCCAGTCGATGACGACTGGTCGAACTTCACGCCGGCACTCACCGTGCAGTACGAGCTGAGCGACGACACCAACCTCTATGCCAAGGTGGCTTCCGGCTACAAGGCGGGCGGCTTCAACCTGCGCCAGGCCGATTTCACCGCGGGCTATGACGAGGAGACGCTGGTCTCCTACGAGATGGGCTGGAAGACAGAGCTCTTCGACAAGCGCCTGCGCTGGAACGGGGCGGTGTTCTACTCCGACTACAGCGACATGCAGCTCGATATCCTGCTGCCCGATCAGCCTAGCCCCATCGTCACCCAGACCCAGAATGCCGGCACCGCCGAGATCACGGGTCTGGAGACAGAACTCAGCTTCCTCGTTACCGATACGCTTCGGGTGGATCTCTCCTACGGCTACCTCGACTATCAGATCAAGAAAGTGGACGGCGATGACGCCAACCTCTACGCCCTGCCCAACTCGCCGAAGAACATGTTCTCGGGCACCATCGAGTGGCAGGTCGCGCAACTGCCGGTCGGTGATCTCAGTCTTTCTTTCAACTACAACTGGCAGGACTCCTCGGTTACCGGCGTACGGCAACTCGTGGGCATCTCGATGGACTCCTACGGCGTGGGCGGAGCCCGTCTCCAGCTCGTTGGGGAGGACTGGGTAGGCAAGGGCGGATTCACCGTCGCCGCCTGGGTGAAGAACGTCTTCGACGAGGAGTACTACGTCGACACCTTCGGCAGCTTCAACAGCCTCCATGCCAACCGCGTGGCGGCCTTCGGCGATCCGCAGACCTGGGGCGTCGACCTCGAGTACCGGTACTGAGTCCGGGCGGAGCTGCGGTACGTGAGCGGACGCCTGCAGGGCAAGGTTGCGATCATCACCGGGGGCTCCCGTGGCACCGGTGCCGCGATCGCGCGGCTCTTCGTTGCGGAGGGTGCCCGCGTGGCGATTGCCGACCTGCGCGAGGAGCAGGGGCGGGCGCTTGCCGCGGAGCTTGGCGGAGACGCGTTGTTCCACCGCTGTGATGTCGCAAGCCGGGATGACTGGGCCGCTCTGGTGGCAGCCGTGCGCGAGCACCTGGGTGAGCCCGCGGTGCTCGTGAACAACGCGGCGTTGCTGGATATCGCGCCCATCGATGAGGTGACGGAAGAGTCGCTTGAGCGGCTTTTCCGCGTCAACCAGTTGGGGCCGATACTCGGCATCCAGGCCGTGCTGCCCTCCATGCGGGCGCTGGGCTATGGGAGCATCGTCAACATGGGCTCCACCGACGGCGTGCTGGCGCAGGACATGGGCCTCATCGCCTACGCCTCCACCAAGTTCGCGCTACGCGGCATCACCCGCACTGCGGCCATGGAGCTGGGCCGCGACGCGATCCGGGTAAATTGTCTGGTGCCGGACTCGGGCAACATCG
Source organism: uncultured Gammaproteobacteria bacterium (assembly GCA_903938575.1). Classification (GTDB taxonomy): domain Bacteria; phylum Pseudomonadota; class Gammaproteobacteria; order Pseudomonadales; family UBA5518; genus UBA5518. The sequence goes on along the minus strand of CAJADV010000472.1, from coordinate 1,531 downwards.
AGATGAGTGCGCCTTTCCTGCCTGAGGGCATGGACCACGATGAGCTGATGCGCCAGCACGTCGAGCAGATCCTGAAACCCCCGCCCTGGGCCAGCGGCTTTCACCGCTACGAGGAGATTGCCCGTATGACGCTCTTCCTCGCCTCGGATGAATCCTCTGGCTGCACGGGTGGCGACTTCCCGGTCGATGGCGGCTACACCGCCGGACGCCGTTTCCGGCCCTGAGGAGGAATCGGGTGATCACGCTGATATGCCCCGTAAAACGCCGCGCCGGTCTCAGCGCAGAGGAGTACCACCGCCATTGGCGTGAGGTGCATGCGCGATTGATTTCCGGTACGCCGACGCTGGCACGCCACCTCGACGGTTACACCCAGTATCCTGCAGCGCCCTCGAGCTACCTGAACGGGCAGGAGCCACCCTGGGACGGTGTGGCGGTCGCGCGCTATGCGTCGCCGGCGGCGATGCAGGCGCTCTTTGCCGAGCCGGACTACCGCCGCTTGCTGCAGCCGGACGAGAACTACCTGAGCGATCCCGCACGGGTGCAGTGGATCCTCTGCGAGACACCCAATCGTGTCATCGGGTGACAAACTGTCCGTTGACGCCCTGTCCTGCCTCTCCGGATCGCCCATGAAACCGGACTCGCCCGCGAGGCGCTCTACCGCGCGCTGTCGCCGGCGGGCAACCCGGAACTCGCCACGATACTCAAGGCCATCGGACTTGAGTTCGGCGTCGAGCCCGCGCGCGAGACCGGCACCCTTGCAGGCTTAGCCCGCCACCCCTCAGGGCAGCGGATCCGGCGCGTTTGCCAGGCGCTTCACCAGTGCGAACAGGAAATCCCGCCCGTCGTGGAGTGAGCGCACGCGCAGGCGCTCGTCCAGGCCGTGTATGCCCCCCAGATCATGTTCGATGAAAAGCCCGCTGATGCCGTAGGTGGGAATTCCCGCCCCGTTCAGGAACTGACCATCGGTGGCACCCGCCTGGAACACGGGCACCAGCGGCACACCGGGGTAGATCGCGTGGGTCACGGCTTCGATGTGACCCATGATCGCCGGCGTGAGTGGCGGCGGCACGGCCAACGGCCCGCGAATCTCGAGCGTGCTCACCTGTACCTGCGGATCATTGATGGTTTGCTCGAGTATCTTGCGTACATCCTCGATGCTGCTGCCCGGATAGATGCGGCAATTCACGTTCGCCCGTGCGCGCTGCGGCAGCGCGTTGCTGGCGTGGCCGCCTTCAAGCGTCGTGGCCACACAGGTAGTCCGGAGCATCGCATTGTTCACGGGATCGGCGATCACCGTGCCCAGCGCCTGCGTGTCAGCGGGGTTCGCCAGGAAAGCCTTCATGGCGGCCCCCATCGTGCCGCCGAGAATCTCGCCCATGCGGGTGAAGTACAGCCGTGTGGTGTCATTCAACTGCACCGGAAACTCGAGCGCAGCCACACGGCCGAGTGCTGCTGCGAGATGGTAGATCGCGTTGTCCTTCACGGGGCGTGAACTGTGTCCGCCGCGGTTGGTGACCTCCAGACGGTAGTT
>CAJADV010000471.1 GCA_903938575.1 uncultured Gammaproteobacteria bacterium | reverse complement strand
GCGGAGCACGGCCACGGTTTCCCGCATCCGGGTGAGCGGGCGGTCGAGTTTCATCCCGTGCCAGCCTTCGATGATCGTGTGGCTGGAGGTGCCGAGTCCCAGCACGAAGCGGCCATGAGAAACCTGCGCGATGGTCGATGCCGTACTCGCGAGTACGGCGGGTGTGCGGGTGTAGGCCGGCACCACGGCGATACCGATCCGGGCCCGCGAGGTGTTCTGGGCGAGCAGTGCGGCCAAGGTGAGCGCGTCCATGCCGCCGGCGTCTGCCAGCCACAGATCGTCGAAGCCGGCGCTCTCTGCACGGCGCGCCAGCGCGATCGTGTCGGCCACCGTGCCTGCAAGGCCGGGAAGGGTGATCGCGGTGCGCATACGGGGGGGCATGGTGGGTTCCTTCAACAGGCCGGGTCGCAGGAGTGTAGCCCCATTTTTTCGCGGGTACCCTTCCTGCGGCCCGCCACTCTCAGGCAATCTGTAGGCCTGATGCAGGATATGCCGGATATCTATAATTTCCGCCGGCTCGACCAGCGGATCGCCACCTCGGGACAACCGACAGAGGCGCAATTGCGTGCGCTCGCCGCAGGGGGCTGCCGCGCCGTGATCAATCTGCACACCAATGATCCGCGCTGGGCGCTGCCTATCGAGGCCGCTCTGCTCGATGACCTGGGGCTTGCCTACCACCACGTGCCCGTGGTCTTCGATGCGCCAAAGCCCGAGGACTTCGAGGCCTTCGCCGAGCGTCTGGATCTTCTGGCCGATACGCCGGTGCTGGTGCACTGCGTGGCCAATTACCGCGTCTCGTGTTTCATGGCGCTCTACGGTGAACGCCGACTCGGGTGGTCCCGGGGGCGGGCGGATGCCTGGATCGCCGATGTCTGGGCGCCGGACCCGGTCTGGACAACCTATCTGCGGCGGATGCGTCTCGCCGAGGCTGGAGGAAAGTCGTCGTGAATCATTGCCCGGGGCCGCTCGAACTGCTGGCCGACCACCTGCGCCAGCATCCGGATCAGCCCTATCTGCACCAACCGGTGGAGCGCGTATGGCGCAGCTTCACGTGGCGCGAGGTCGATGACCAGGCGCGCCGCATTGCCAGCGGTTTGCTGGCGCAGGGCTACGCGCCCGGCGAGCGCATCGCGATCCTCGCCAAGAATTGCGCCGAGTGGTTCATCGTGGATCTGGCGATCATCATGGCGGGCATGGTGAGCGTGCCGATCTACACCACCGCGGCGGCAGGCACCATCCGTTACGTGCTGGAACACAGCGGCGCACGCGCCATCGTCCTCGGCAAGCTCGACGATACGGCCGCCGCCGAGGAGGCGATACCCGAGGGCATGCTGCGCCTTGCCATGCCCTATCCCACGGCCCGCGCCGATGCGCACTGGAACGAGTGGTTGAGCCACCACGCCCCACTCGCCGAGATCGCCGAGCCGCAGCCGGACGCGCTCTTCACACTCGTCTACACCTCGGGCAGCACGGGCACCCCAAAGGGCGTTGAGGTGACGCACCACAACATGGCCGCGTCGGCTTTCTACACCCGCCTGAGGGCGGACGCGCGGCCTGGCGACCGGGCCATTTCCTACCTGCCGCTCGCCCACATCGCCGAGCGCGCGGTGGTGGAGCACGTGTCTTTCGGGCAGAACATCGAGGTGTTTTTCGTCGAATCACTGGAGACCTTTGCCGATGACCTGCGGCATGCCCGGCCCTCGGGTTTTGTCTCCGTGCCGCGCCTCTGGACGCGTTTCCAGACCCAGATACTGGCGAAGATGCCGGATGCTCGCCTGCAGTTGCTGTTGCGCGTACCGCTGCTCGGGCGCGTGGTGGCCGCCCGCATCCGTGCCGCCATGGGGCTCGATCGGGCACGGCTGTTCGGCTCGGGCACCGCGCCGATCGCGCCGGCGCTCCTGCAGTGGTATGCCCGCATCGGCATCCCGATCAGCGAGGGCTGGGGCATGACCGAGACCACCGGACTCTCCTGCTCCAACCAGCCGTTCCGCGCAGACTGGATCGGCACCATCGGCCAGCCGATCGGCTGCGTGGAAATGAAACTCTCGGCGGAGAGCGAGATCCTGATCCGTGGCGACTCGGTCTTCAGCGCCTACTACCGCAACCCCGAGGCCACCGCCGCGTCCTTCATCGACGGCTGGTTCCGTACCGGCGATCTCGGCGAGCAGCGCCCCGACGGGGCCTGGCGGATCGTCGGCCGGGTGAAGGAGCAGTTCAAGACGGGCAAGGGCAAGTACGTCTCGCCGGTGCCCATCGAAAGCCTGCTTGCCGCCAACCCGATCATCGAGCAGGTCTGCGTGATGGGCAGCGGCCGCCGTCAGCCGCTCGCGCTGGTGGTGCTGGCGTCCGGTCAGGCAGGCACTGGGGCGACCGCTGCGCTCGAGCGGCTGCTCGTGCAGGTAAACGCGGGTTTGGAGAGCCACGAGAAGCTCGACCATATCCTCGTCTGCGCCCAGCCCTGGACCATCGAGAACGATCTGCTCACCCCCACGCTCAAATTGCGGCGTGACCGTATCGAGGCCCGCTACGCCGAACGGGTCGAGGCGCTAGCCACCGAGGAGCCCGTGGTATGGATACAAGGCCTCTGAGCAGAAATCCCGGCGCGGAACGGTCCACGCCTGTCAACGGCGCCGGCCCCGTGCCGTTCTTCATGGTGGGACCGGCCCTTCGACCGGCCAGGAAAAATCCGTGACCAAGCTTGTTTTGCGGTTGCTGACGGTTCTTGCCCTGAGTTTTTCCCCTCTCGCGCTGGCCGAGGAGCCGGCGCCGGCGGATGTCCCGCTGTTCTCCCAGGCAGAACTCGACCAGATGCTGGCCCCCGTGGCCCTGTATCCCGACGAGTTGCTGTCTCAGCTCCTGATGGCCGCCACTTATCCGCTCGAGGTGGTGGAGGCGGCGCGCTTTTCCCGCGCGCGTCCCGAGCTGAAGGGCCAGGACGCCGTGCGTGCCGCCGAAAAACAATCCTGGGATCCCAGCGTCAAGGCGATGCTGGCGTTCCCGCAGATACTGTCCAGGATGGACGAGGACCTTGAGTGGACGCGCCGCCTGGGGGATGCCTTCCTCGCCCAGCAAGAGCAGGTCATGGAGACGGTCCAGGCCCTGCGCAAGCGTGCCGACGAGGCGGGCAACCTCAAGGAAACCGAACATGTGCGGGTGGTCAGGGAGGAGCGCACGATCATCGTGCGCAACCGCTACCCGGATGTGGTGTACGTCCCTTACTACGACCCGGTGATGATCTATGGCAGCTGGTGGTGGCCTGACTACCAGCCCGTGCGCTGGTCGCCGTGGACGGGTTATCGCTATTACTCCGGCTACAGCGGATTTTTCTGGGGTCCCTCCATCGTGGTTGGACACGGGTTTTTCTTCAGTCACTACGATTGGCGCGACCGCTACGTGCGCATCGTCGAGGCGCCCCCGTTTTACTACCGCCACCCGCCGCCGCCGCGCTATCGCTGGAAGCATGAGTACCAGCACCGCAAAGGCGTGCCCTATCCCAACCAGCGCGTCTATGACCGCTACCGTGACGAGCGCGACCCGGTGCCCCGGCGTCAGCCTCGCGATTACCCGGAGGGCGCGCCGCGTTATGCGCCGCCTCCTGCGGCTGGTACCCAAGTCCCCGTGGTCCCCGTGGTCCCCGGCACGGAGCCCGGGCCGCCGCGTGGTGAGCGCGAAGGCGACGCTGTCGAGGCTGGGCATGGCAAGCGCGATGACAGCCAAGCGCCTCGTGGCCGCCCGGAGACCGACGCCGGTGTCGCGACTCCCCCGGCACCGGGCCAGCCGCCGCCTCAGCCGGTGAGCGGGATCACGGTTGCCCCGCCCGCTCCCGCCGTAGGCACTGCCCCCAGCGATTCGGATCAGGGCCGGCCGGCCAATCCCCAACGCCCTGACGGTACTGCTCCGGGAGCCTACGGCCCTGATCGTGAGGACCGAGGCGATCGTCCCCGTGAATCGCCCGCCCGCAGCGCAGCTCGCCAGGAAGAGCAGGGCGAGGTAGCTGCGCCGCGCACGGAGACGCCGGCTTACCGGCCTCCAGTCCGCGAGACGCCGACCTACAGCACGCCGCGTCAGGAGCAGCAGGGCTACACGCCGCCCCCGCCTCGCGATACGTCGCCGCCACCGCGCGAGACGCCGAGCTACAGCGCTCCGCGTGAGGAGCGGCCGAGCTACACGCCGCCCCCGCCTCGTGAGACGCCGAGCTACAACGTTCCGCGTGAGGAGCGGCCGAGCTACACGCCGCCGCCACCGCGTGAGGCGCCGAGCTATAGCGCTCCGCGTCAGACGCAGCCGAGCTACACGCCTGCGCCACCGCGCGAGACGCCGAGCTACAGCGCCCCACGTCAGGCGCAGCCGAGCTACACACCGCCGCCGCCACGCGAGACGCCTAGCTACAACGCTCCGCGTGAGGAGCGGCCGAGCTACACGCCGCCTCCGCCTCGCGAGGCGCCGAGCTATAGCGCTCCGCGTCAGACGCAGCCGAGCTACACGCCCCCGCCGCCTCGTGAGACACCGAGCTACAGCGCTCCGCGTCAGCAGCAGCCGAGCTACACGCCTCCGCCACCTCGTGAGACGCCGAGCTACAGCGCGCCGCGCAGCGAGCCCGCGCCAAAGGGTTCCGACGAGCCTCGGGGGCGCGGCAACCGGGAGCGCCCGGACGAGCGCGCCTGATCCTGCGTCGGGCTTTCGCTCACCAGGACGGGTTGCGCAGCAGCTCGTCTGCGAAGCGCTCGAGCTGCGCGAGAGTCCTGACCGTGCGCGCCTCAGACACGCAGCTGCGGTAGCGCAGCATTTCGGAGTCGCCGGTTCCCCAGCTGCTCACCGATTCCGGGTTGAGCCACACCACCCGGCGCGCGCGCTGGCCAATTTCGCGCAGCGCGTCCATCGCGGGGTCCCCGCGGTTGTTGCGCCCGTCACCCAGGATGACCACCGTGGCGCCGCCGTCGAGTTCGCGGCCGGTGCTCTCCAGCAACCCGCGCAGCGCCACGCCATAGTCGGTGGAGCCATAGCCCCACTGTTTCAGCGCGAGCTCTATCGCCACCTCCGGGCGATTCTGTCCGAACAGCTCCGTGATCTCCGCCAGCTGCGAGGAGAAAACAAATCCCCGCACGCGCGGCAGCACATCCCCCAGCCCGTAGAGGAACAACAGCAGAAAGCGCGCATAGGCACGCACGGATCCGCTGACGTCGCAGAGCACCACCAGTGATGGCCGGTCGCGCCGCACTTGCTTCCAGCGCGGCTCGAAGATCAGCCCGTCGTGTGCCGCGCCGCTGCGCAGCGTACGTGGCACGTCGAGCAGCCCTTTTTTGGCGCGGCGCCGGCGCCGTGCATGCCGCGCGGCGAGGCGCCGGGCGATGCGCCGCACCAGGCGGTTCATCTGCTCGAGATCGCGGCGCTCCAGACTCGAGAGCCGCGCCTCGCGCAGCACCGACTCGCGCAGCGCCCGGGCATTGCCGCTCGCGTAAAGGAGGTACTGCTGCTCGATATAGTCGCGCACGCGCTCGCGGAGCTGATCCGCGGCGCGTTTGAGTGCGAGCCCCGCCGCACGCCCCGGCTCAGCCTCGGCCGGCGCCTGTTCCAGCCGCAGCATGTCGTCCTGCAGTTGCTGCCAGCCGAGCGCCTCCAGCACGCGTCTCCCGTAGAGCCCGCGCTGCGTGAACATCTGCATCCGCTCGATGCCAACGGTGCGACCCGCCGCATCGACTGCCAGCGCAAGGCTGGTGTTGTCGCCCTGCAGCATCATTTCCGAGAGCGCCGATAGCTCACCGGAAAAGGCACCCTGCAGGGATACGCCGGAGGGCGGCGCTGCCTGCGCATCGCCTGGTGAAGAGGTTTGCGGTGGCGGCTCGCTGTCGGTTTGGGAATCTTTCTCTATGGGCGGCGCGAAGAAGCGCGCGAAGCATTCGTCGAAGAGCGCTTTTTCGGGCACCGTCTTGGCGAGCGTTGCAGACAACACCTCGCGCAGTCTGTCGCGATCGGCGTATCCCACCAGTTCCATGGCGCGTGCGGCGTCCAGGGTTTCGGCCGGCGACACGCGGAGCTCCGCATTCCGGAGCACCCGCACGAAGCCGGTGAGCGCGGACTCCATCAGCCGCCGCGTGCGGTCGAGAGCAGCCCGTAAAGGCCCTCGTTCACGGACTGTATGTCGTCCTCGAACTTGAGCAGCACGTTCAGCGTCTCGCGCACGAGGCGCTCCTCGAGTGCATGTGCGTGCAGGAGCAGGAGAGTGCGAGCCCAGTCGAGGGTTTCGCTCACGGCCGGTGGCTTCTTCAGATCCAGCTCGCGCAGCGCCTGGATGAACGCCACCATCTGCACGCGCAGGCTGTCGGTGATCTCCGGTACCTGGGTACGCACGATGCGGTTCTCGAGCGCCGCATCCGGGAACGGGATGTAGAGGTGCAGGCAGCGGCGCTTGAGTGCGTCGCTCACCTCGCGGGTGTTGTTGCTGGTGAGCACCACCAGTGGCGTGTGCCGCGCCCGTACCGTGCCGATCTCGGGTACCGAGACCTGGTAGTCCGAGAGCATCTCGAGCAACAGCGACTCGAATTCCTGGTCGGCCTTGTCGACTTCGTCGATCAGTAGCAG
>CAJADV010000470.1 GCA_903938575.1 uncultured Gammaproteobacteria bacterium | reverse complement strand
GGGGTGCCGCGCGGATTCACATCCGCGAGCCGTGCCGGCAGCAGCCCGTCGCAGGCCATGGCATGGGCGATGCGCGAGGAGACCATCAGCGTGCCGCCCAGAAGCGGTAGCAGCGAGAGCGCAGCGATGGCGGTCACCAGCGTGGCGCCGCGCTCTCCCAGCCAGTGACGCGCCGCATCGGCCACGGGTAACGGCGAGGCCGCCAACTCCTCGAAGGGAAGCACCCGCAGCAAGGCAAGGTTCATCAGCAGGTAGATCAGGATCACCAGCAACAGACCGCCCATGATGGCGCGCGGCGGGTTACGGGCGGGATCGCGATCCTCGCCGGTGAAGTAGATGCCGCCGGCCCAGCCGTCGTAGGCGCCGAGCACCAGTTGCATGGCAAGCGCGATGGCCACTGCACCAGGCAGCAACATGCCCGTACTGGCCTCAGCAGCCGGGGGTGCCGCAGGCGCAAGGAAAAGCAGACCCGCAATGACCCCGAGAAACAGCAGCGCCTTGATCGATGCGCCCACCTGCTCCACCACACTGCCCAGTCGCACGCCGCACCACTGGACTGCCGTGAACACGGCAATGGCGAGCACCGCGAGCGCGCTCTTCCACGGCTGCAAGGCAGGCCACAAGAGGCCCGCGAATTCCGCAAAGCCGAGCGCCGCAAAAGCCGAGCTGCTGCAGGTGGAGAACACATCGGCCCAGCCGAAGAGAAAGCCCCCGCCATCACCGAGTGCGCGGCGGGCGTAGACGTAGACACCACCCGAACGGGCGATGCTGGTGGCGAGATCGGCGTAAGACGCCGCGGCCAACAGCGCATAAAGCCCGCCCAGCCCCCACAGCATCAACGACATTGCCGGCGACCCCGCGTGCTCCGCGACCACCGCGGGCGAGCGCAGGATGCCGAGCCCTACCGTGCCGCCGATAACCACCGCAAGGCCAAAGCCCACGCCGAGGATGCGGAGCAGTTCGCCGTGCGCTGATGCCAGGGCGGGTGTTTTCACGATGATCCTTGCAAAAGCAGCGTTTCTGGGGGAATTCGGTATCTCAAGCGCTCTCGTCGCGGGCATGGCCCGCTCCTGCCGCCATGCAGGCACAGTGTGACAATTGATGCAGGAAGGGGCCATGCCCCCGACCCCGCAACCTGCCCCGCATCCTCTCTTGCCGCCGCGACATCGGACGGGTGCGGCAGGATTTCCCCTGACGAGGACTCCCCGCCCACAGCGGTTCTGCTGCACTATCGTGAGCTAATGCCTGCGCACGAAAGGAGTCCACGATGGCCATTTCAGTCTTCGACCTCTTCAAGATCGGCATCGGCCCGAGCAGTTCGCACACCGTGGGCCCGATGCGGGCGGCACGGCTCTTCGTGATGCGACTCGCGGCCGATGGCGAGCTGCCACGCACCTCGCGCATCCAGTGCGAGCTCTACGGCTCGCTGGGCGCCACCGGCAAGGGTCATGGCAGCGACAAGGCCGTGCTGCTCGGCCTCTCCGGCCACGAGCCCGATACGGTGGATGTCGATGGCATCGAGTCGCAGCTCGCCGAGATCCGCGGCAACTGCGCCCTTAACGCAGCGGGCCAGCGGGCCATCCGTTTCGAGGAGCGCACGGATCTGCTCTTCAACCGCAAGGACAGCCTGCCCTTCCACCCCAACGGCATGCGGTTGCGCGCCTTCGACGAGGCGGGCCTGATTTTCGTCGAGCGCACCTATTACTCGGTCGGTGGTGGTTTTGTAGTAACCGACGAAGTGGCGAAAGACGGCTCCAGGCAAAAACGCATCGCACCGGATGCCTCGGAGCTCCCTCTGCCCTTCCACAGCGGCAACGACCTCCTTGCCACGGCCAAGCGCGAAGGCAAAGGCATCGCCGGCGTGATGCGCGTGAACGAGCGGCACTGGCGCTCGGATGAGGACATCGACGCCGGGCTTCTAGCGATCTGGGAGGTCATGCAGGCCTGCGTGCGGCGGGGCTGCAGCGTGGCGGGCGTCTTGCCGGGCGGCTACAAGGTGAAACGTCGCGCACCGGGGCTGCTGATAGCACTCACCTCGAACCCCGAGGCAGCGCTACGCGACCCCTTGCAGGTGCTCGACTGGGTCAACCTCTACGCGCTTGCGGTGAACGAGGAAAACGCCGCCGGCGGACGCGTGGTCACGGCTCCCACCAACGGGGCGGCGGGCATCGTGCCGGCGGTACTCCATTACTACAGCCGTTTTGTGCCCGGCGCGAACGACGCCGGCATCGTCGACTTCCTGCTCACTGCGGGTGCCATCGGCATCCTGTACAAGGAAAACGCCTCGATCTCGGGCGCCGAGGTAGGCTGCCAGGGAGAGGTGGGTGTGGCCTGCTCCATGGCAGCGGGCGCGCTCTGCGCGGTGCTGGGCGGCTCGCCCGAGCAAGTGGAGAACGCCGCGGAGATCGGCATGGAGCACCACCTCGGTCTCACCTGCGATCCGGTCGGCGGGCTGGTGCAGATTCCCTGTATCGAAAGAAACGCCATCGCCTCGGTGAAGGCCATCAATGCCGCGCGCATGGCGCTGCGCGGCGACGGCACGCACTACGTGAGTCTCGACAAGGTCATCAAAACCATGCGCGAGACCGGCGCGGACATGATGAGCAAGTACAAGGAAACCTCCCGCGGCGGGCTCGCGGTGAATATCGTCGAGTGCTGATGCGGCGGCCGCGCAGGGCGGCCTGCGCTGACACCTCACCATCGCCCTTCATCTCATGGATTCCAGCAGGGCACCCGCGAGTGGCCTGGGAAGCGAGCCCTGGAGCAAAACGGCCGTGCGCGCATATTCCATCGCAGTCGAAAACAGGCTCGCGGCCACCAACGAAGGGTTCTCGTCAAATTGCACCGTACCGGGCGCCTGACAGTGGGCAGAATTGGAGCTTATGGCCTTGCGACAGGCAGTAGGCCGCGCGACATAGATCAGGCAACGTCCGGCCTCATCCAGCAGAGAGCACGGCTCGCGGTATTGCTCGGGATCGGGCGTGGCAACTTCCAGGCGGGCCTGACGACGAAGCCGTTTCAATACCTTTTTCCGGACCGCCCCGCCAAGCCTGTTGATCGCTCTGACGACATCAGGGACCTCGCTTTCCAGCAGCTCCACGCGCTGTGAGCAGCAGGCGGAACAGCCTGCCCCGCACGCCAGGCGACCTGCTTCGGCCTCTGCCTTCGCGAAACCCTCGACGCGGGAGCGATAAAGAATATCCACCTCGCGCACCAGCGCCTCGCGACGGCCCTCCCGGCCCATGATTTCACGAAAATTCCGTGTCATCTCGTTGATGAGACCGGGATACATGCCCGCAACGGCGATCTCGACATCCTCCTGCTGTTCGGCCATGCCCACCCCTGCGATACGGCGTCATCGGACGAACATATTTCCACGATTATAGTGACGGCGGTATTTCAACCGGGTCATCAGGCGCACCGTGAACAACAGTCAGGACAAGAGCTTCATCTACGACGAGGTCTCCTACCCGGAACTCTGCTACAGCCTGACGCACCCCGGACGGGTGGCCGCGATCGGCACGCTGCTGGGCCTGCGCCCACCCGCGGTGGAGCACTGCCGCGTATTGGAGATAGGTTGCGCCGGCGGAGGCAATCTTGTGCCCATGGCCCACTCCCTGCCGGGCAGCAGCTTTTTGGGTATCGATCTCTCCGAACGGCAAATCGACAGCGCCCGGCAGTCCGCAGCGGCGCTGGGTCTGAGCAACCTGCAGTTCAGGCACATGAACCTGATCGATCTCGATCCCGAACTTGGCGAGTTCGACTACATCATCGCGCACGGCGTCTATTCGTGGGTTCCCGGCCCGGTGCGGGACCGGCTGCTGGCGGCGTGCAAGCGCCACCTCGCGGCAGATGGCATTGCCTACGTGAGTTACAACACGCTGCCGGGCTGGAACAACATCCTCGCAGTTCGCGAGATGATCAATGTCCGCACCAGGCATCTGTCTGACCCGCGGGAGAAGGTCCGCGAGGGACGCGAATTCATCGCCTCGATCCTGGCAATGGTCCCCCACCCGGAGCAGTCACCTTTCGCACTGTTTCTGAAGGACTACATCGCGACGCGGTTCCGCCGTTTCTCGGATCGCTCGGACTGGGAGGAATCGATGCTGTTGCACGATGAACTCAGCACGGTGAACGATCCCGTGTATTTCCATCAATTCGCCACCCATGCTGCCAGCCACGGACTGCAATATCTTGCCGAAGCGGATTTCCCGCACGTGATGCCCAACGATATCGAGCCCGAAAACGCGGCCAAGCTCCAGCAGATGTCCCTGAGCGTGGTGGACTTCGAGCAGTACATGGACTTCGTCCGTGACCAGACCTTCCGCGCCACCCTCTTGGTCCACGACAACGTTCCCATCAAGCGACAACTGGACGGCGAAAAACTCAGAGGGCTGTACGTTTCTTCCCGGACTCGCTTCGTGCGCGACGAGGACGGCAAGGAGTTTTTCCGTACTGCAGAGGATGCCCGATGGCCAGCCGAGGAAGCCATCACCAGCGCCGCCCTGCTGCATCTCGAGTCCATTGCGCCACGAGCCGCGCACTTCAACGATCTCTTCAAGGCTGCCTGTCAGATGCTGAACCTGAGCGGCACACCGGAAAAAGCCGCCAGCGTGCTCGCCGACGACCTCCTGGCCGCTTTCTGCGTCGACACGCAGTTGGTGGAACTTCTGGCCTACGACCCCGCGTGTGCCTCGATTGCGCCGGAGCATCCCGAAATGAGCTCCGTGGCGCGCCATCAGGCACGCCAGTCCCGCATCGTGAGCAATCTGCGGCATGAACAGGCCGAACTGGACACCACGACCAGCGTGCTCGCCCCGCTGCTGGACGGACAACACGACCGCAAGGCACTCCTGCAGGCGCTGGCGTCACGCACCCAAGGTGCTGTCACCATCACGGAACAGGGTGCGGCGAAGGTCCCGGAAGGCACAACGGTTGATGAGGCGCTCGCCAGGGAACTCGAGCAGGGCCTCGCCACATTGGCGGGCGCGGCCCTGCTGCTTGCCTAGCATCAGCGTGCGGGCGGCAAGGATTCGTCGGCGGCAATCTCGGCCAGCAGCCAATCGCGGAAGGCGAGGAACTTGGGCTCATCGCGAGATGAAACCCGACACGCGAGCAGCCACTGGTTGGGATTCAGGACTCGCCTGCCGGGAAAGAGCTCTAGCAGCGTGCCCGCCTTGAGATCGCGCTCCATGTAGGGCTGCTGCCCCAGGGCAACGCCGATGCCGCGGACCGCACTGGCGAGCGCAACGTCGTAGCTCTCGAATCGCAGCCCCGCCGGCTGCGGCGGCACGGCAAGGCCATACGCGCGGAACCACACCTGCCAATCATCGGGCGAGGGATAGACCTGCAGCAGTTCCTGCCGCAGCAGGTCTGCGGGCTCGCGCAATTCCGGATGCAGGGCGAGATACGCAGGACTGCAGACGGGAAAAAGCTCAGCGCCGAACATCAGCTCGTAGTGCACACCCGCCTGCGACGGCTGGCCCACGATGATCGCCGCGTCTATATCCGATTGCAGGAACTGCGGATCGGTCTGCGCGGTGTGCAGATGCACCCGAAATCCGGGGTTATCGCGCTGGAATCCCGCGAGCCGCGGCAACAGCCAGCGCATCGTGAAGGTCGAGTAGGCCTGCAGCGTGAGCACGGTGTCGCTGCGCCCCTGACTGAGCCGTGCGGTGCCCTCGGCAATGCTGTCAAAGGCGAGGCTGAGCACCGGCAGATAGAGCCTGCCGGCGGCCGTTAATTCGACTGCACGCACCCGCCGCAGGAAGAGCTGGACGCCGAGCGAATCCTCGAGTCCCTTCACCTGGTGGCTGATGGCCGATTGCGACACGCAGAGCTCTTCGGCCGCGGCCTTGTAAGTCATCAGGCGCGCCGCGGCCTCGAAGGCGCGGAGCGCATTCAGTGATGGCAGGCGCCGCCGCGACATGCCTCAGGCCGGGAGCGGCACGCCGCGGGCGATGCGCTTCTCGGGATCGAAGAACGGCGGTTCCGTGATCACGCCCTGCTGCGGTCCCGCATCGGTCTGGACATCGATGCGCGTGCCCGGCGCGGGCGCTGCACCCTCGAAGCGCAGGTAACCAATGCCGCAGCCGAGTTGTGGCGAGCGTGCCGAGGCAGTGACATGCCCTGCCACCCCGGACGACGAACGCACCGCGGCACCGCGCAGAGGAACGCCACCGTCGCAGCGCAAACCAGTCAGGCGCAGCGTCCGGTCGCAATCCGCGAGGGCTGCACGCCCGATGAAATCACCGCGCTCCATGTCGACGAAGCGACCGAGACCCACCTGCCAGGGATTCAGGCCGCGATCGAAGTCGGTGCCGTAATCGAGGATGCCAGCCTCGATGCGGCGCATCGTCATGGACGCGAGCCCGCCGGACTGCAGGCCGAAGGGCGCACCTACTGTCAACAGCGTGTTCCACAGTGCCTCGTTGTGGGCGCCGTTGATGGGCGTGTAGATCTCGAAACCCAACTCGCCCGTCCAGCCCGTGCGCGACAGCACCACCGGCTGCCCACCGATCACGCCCTGCGCCACACCGAAATAGCGCCAGTCGGGCCCGGGCGCGGGTTCCGCCACCGCCTGCAGTATTTCAAGCGCACGCGCTCCCTGTACTTGTAACGCCCAGACACCCGGGTCGAAAACCCGCACATCCATGCCGATGGCCTGCGCCTCGAGCCACGGCAGGAATTCGCCGTCGGCCATCACGTACCAGAAACGGTCCTCGGCAAGGCGCATCAGCACGCCGTCCATCAGCAATCCGCCGCTCACGTCGCAGGCAAGGCCATAGGCCGCGCGATTGACGCCAAGGCTGCCGGTACGGCGCACCAGCACCTTGTCGAGCAGTTTCACGGCGTCGGGTCCGCTGATTTCGAGCGGACGCTCCGGAACGTCGTAGAGCATGGCGTTGTGGCGCAGGCGCCAGTACTCGGCCAGCGCATCGCCACCCAGATCAAGCGGATAAAGCCGCTGGTTGTAGACGCCGTAGCGCGCCTCGGGGCAATCGTAGAAACGGAAGAACGGCGAGCGCAGGAAGCGGTGGCTGGAGATGCTCAGAACGCCGCCGGCGACCTTGGGTGCAGGGGATTGGCTCATGGTGTGTCTCCTGTCAGATGCTGAAGCCGCCCAGTTTGGTCTCGAGATATTCCTCGATGCCCTGGCGTGCACCCTCGCGGCCGAGGCCGCTGTCCTTGATGCCGCCGAAAGGCGCTGCCGCGCTGGTGGGATTGATGTCGTTTATGCCGACCATGCCGAACTGCAAGCCCTCGAACATGCGCATGGCACGCGCGAGGTTCTGCGTGTAGACGTAGGAGGCGAGCCCGTAGCGCGTGTCGTTCGCCATCGCGAGCACTTCCTGCTCGGTGTCGAAGAGGATCACCGGCGCCACCGGCCCGAAGGTCTCCTCGCGGTAGAGGCGCATGGCGGGCGTCACGGCGCTGAGCAGCGTGGGCGCGTAAAAGAAACCGCGCTCGAGCCCGCCCTCGCTGAGACGTTTGCCGCCCGTGTGCAGCGTTGCACCCAGCGCGAGCGCGTCCTGCACCTGGGCCTCCACCTT
>CAJADV010000469.1 GCA_903938575.1 uncultured Gammaproteobacteria bacterium | reverse complement strand
TGCGGATCGTCATGCCGCGATAAAGGCGCGCTTCCCGGGCCCGGTCCGGGCGGTGCGCGTCAATCTCGGGGACAGCGTGCGGGCCGGCCAGAGCCTGGCGCTCGTCGAGAACAGCGAGACACTGGGCACCTACGCCGTGCTCTCGCCGATCGATGGCGTGGTGCTGGCCAGGCATACGAACGTCGGAGACGTCGCCGGCAGCGAGGCACTTTTCGAGATCGCCGATCTGTCGGTGCTATGGGTCGAGGCGCACGCCTTCGGTAAGGGGGCCGTGGACCTGCGTCCCGGTTTGCCGATGCGAATTGTCGGCACGGGCGAGGAGCCGATCACGACCACCGTCGAGAGAGTGCTGCCGCTCGCCAGCAGTGCCACGCAGAGCGTGGTCGTTCGCGCGTTGCTGCCGAATCCCGACGGTCGATGGCGTCCGGGCATGGCGGTCAGTGCGGACGTGACCGTCAGCTCCCGCGAGGTCCCGGTTGCCGTCAAGCTGCCGGCGCTGCAGCGATTCCGGGATTTCACCGTCGTTTTTGCCAAGGTCGGTGACACCTATGAGGTGCGCATGCTCGAGCTTGGCGAGCGCGACCACGAGCAGGTCGAGGTGCTCGAGGGGCTGTCTGCGGGCACAGAGTACGTGGTCGAGCAGAGTTTCCTGATCAAGGCGGACATCGAAAAGTCCGGCGCAAGTCACGACCACTGAGGAACAGCCCATGCTCGAACGCATCATTCGGGCCGCCATCAGCCACCGTTGGCTGACGCTGGTCCTCGCGCTCTCGGTCGCGGCGCTTGGCATCCGCAGTTACTGGCTCCTGCCAATTGATGCGGTGCCAGACATCACGAACGTACAAGTGCAGATCAATACCGAGGCGCCGGGATACTCGCCGCAGGAGGTTGAGCGACTCCTCACCTACCCGATCGAGAACGCGCTGGCGGGCCTGGCGCGGCTCGATTACACGCGATCGATCTCCCGTTACGGCTTGTCCCAGGTGACGGCCGTGTTCGACGACGGTACGGACATCTACTTTGCCCGCCAGCAGGTGGCCGAACGGCTGCAACAGTCACGGAGCCAGTTGCCGCCCGGCATGGAGCCGAGGATGGGGCCAATCGCGACCGGTCTGGGCGAGATATTCATGTACACGGTGGAGTCCATCGAGGGCGCTGTTAAGCCAGATGGCAGCGCCTGGACGCCCACCGATCTCCGGACCTTGCAGGACTGGGTGATCCGGCCTCAGCTGAGACACATCGAGGGCGTGACCGAGGTGAATACCATCGGTGGCTACGTACGCCAGATCCACATCACCCCGGATCCGGCGCTTCTGGTCGCCTACGATCTCAGCTTGCGTGATGTGCTCGATGCCGTGGCCCGGAACAACGCGAACGCCGGCGCCGGATACATCGAGCGCAGTGGCGAGCAGTACCTGGTTCGCGTGCCTGGCCAGATTGCGGTGCTGGAGGATCTGCGGGACATAGTCGTCGCCCACCGCGAGGGCATCCCGGTACACCTGCGCCAGATCGCCCAGGTTGCGGAGGGAAGCGAGCTGCGCACCGGCGCGGCGACGGAGAACGGGCGTGAGGTGGTATTGGGCACGGTGTTCATGCTGGTGGGCGAGAACAGCCGGGCGGTGGCACAACGTGCGGCCACGCGCCTGCAAGAGGTGAACGCAGGCTTGCCCGAGGGTGTCAGGGCATCGGCGGTCTACGACCGAACGAACCTCGTCGACCGCACCCTCGCCACGGTGAAGAAGAGCCTGCTCGAAGGCGCCTTGTTGGTCATCGCGGTGCTGTTCCTGCTGCTGGGTAATCTGAGAGCGGCGTTGATCACGGCGGCCGTTATTCCGCTGACCATGCTGATGACCATCACGGGGATGGTCCAGAACCGGGTCTCCGGAAATCTGATGAGTCTCGGGGCCCTTGATTTCGGGCTGATCGTCGACGGTGCGGTGATCATCGTCGAGAACTGCCTGCGCCGTTTCGGGGAGACCCAGCATCGACTCGGTCGCCTGCTGCTGCGCGAGGAGCGCTTCGAGCTGGCTGCCAGTGCGACCGCGGAAGTCATAAAGCCCAGCCTCTTCGGTGTGTTCATCATCACCGTCGTCTACTTGCCGATCTTTGCGCTGACCGGTGTCGAGGGAAAGATGTTCCAC
>CAJADV010000468.1 GCA_903938575.1 uncultured Gammaproteobacteria bacterium | reverse complement strand
GGGCATGGCCCGCTCCTACGGGAGGCATCGATGGATGCCGTGGGGGCGCGCGATTCATGTGATGGGGCAGAGGGCCAAGTAGGAGCGGGCCATGCCCGCGACCGCACGGGTCAAATGCAGCAACAGGTCGCGCCCGTAACCCGCACCGGGCCCGCGCTGACCACAGGATCACGAACAGAGGAAGCGTAGCTACATGAACAAACCTTTCACCGTCACGATCACCGACGGCATCGCCGAACTGGTCTTCAACCATCCGCCGGTCAATGCCTTCTCGAGCGCCGGTTGGGCAGCCATTGCCGCAGAACTCGATGCGCTGGGCCAGAACGATGAGGCCCGCGTGATCATCATCACCGCCGAGGGGCGTGGTTTCTGCGCCGGTGTCGACATCAAGGAACTCGCCGCCGACCGCTCGCTGATCGTTGCGGTGAACAAGGGCAACTACGACACCTTCCGTGCGGTGCATCTGAATCCCAAGCCGGTGATCGCAGCGGTGCATGGCTTCGTACTCGGTGGTGGCATCGGCATCTGCGGTGCCGCTGACATCGTGGTGGCCTCCGAGTGCGCGCGCTTTGGCGTGCCCGAGGTGGACCGTGGCGCGATGGGTGGTGGCGCACACCTGCAGCGGCTCTTCCCGGTGCAGAAGGTGCGCTACATGTATTTCACCGGCGAGATGATCGACGCTGCCGAGGGTTACCGCCTGGGTGCCATCGAGAAGGTTGTGCCGCGCGATCAGCTCCGCGCCGCTGCCCGCGAGATCGCCGCCAAGATTGCGGCCAAGAGCCCGGCGATGATCCGCCTGGCCAAGGAAGCGCTCACGAACATCGAGGACGGTGATCTCGAGCACAAGTACCGCTCGGAGCAGGGCCTTACGCTCGAGGCCTACACCATGAAGGACTCGCAGGAGGCGCGGGACGCGTTTGTGCAGAAGCGGGATGCCAAGTTTTGAGGTGGTGCCGCGATCGTTGATGTGCTGATGTGCTGATGTGCTGATGTGCTGATGTGCTGATGTGCTGATGCGGTGATGAGGTGATGCGGTGACACGGTGGTGCGGCGCTCGCTCTGCCGCGATGGGGAGGGCGTTCGCTACCGGCGCCTGGCACCGCCGTCGCTGCGCAGTCCTGCTCCGCTCGGCGGACCGGCCTTCGCCATCCGTGGCGAAGGCGCGCAGAGCGGTGCTCTGCGCCCCTGTGCAGCGCCTACCTGCGTTTCCAAAATCGCTCCCGGCGATTTTGGAAACGAAGGCGCGCTCAGACCCTCCCCATCACGGCGGAGCGAGCGGAGAGAGCTTTGTGGAACGCGTTTCGACTGGTTGAGCTAGGGATTGGTGCGGCTAAATCCTCGCCTCACCCTGATTGAGGGTGGGATAGCGAAGAGAAAAGAGCGGGGCCTTGTGACGCCGTTTGATCAAAGTCGCACGACTCGGCTTGAGCGAAACGGAATGAAACATTTTTCGCTGGCAAGAGGCGGCTGTGTGTGGGGGGCAGGTGATGCGGAGCGCGCCTACATTCGTGGAATCGCCGGGAGCGATTCCGCGAATGTCGGTAGGCGCTGCACATGGACGTGCCAAGCGCCGGTAGCGGAGCGTCACCTGCCCCCCACACACAGACGCTGAGTCGTGCGAGGCTGATGCGCAACCGCCGCACAAACAGACGCTGAGCGGTGTGAGCCGAAAACAACAGGCCCGCACACCAACGAACAGAACGGACGTAACGAGGACAACGCAGCGATGAACCTCGAGTACACAGCGAAGCAGAAGGCTTTTCGCGCCGAAGTGCGTGCGTGGCTGACGGCCAACGTGCCGCCGGCGCCGCTGAAGAGCTTCGATACGGCGGAGGGCTTCCAGCAGCACCGCGAGTGGGAAGCGACGCTGAACAGCGGTCGCTGGGGCATGGTGACCTGGCCGGAGACGCTTGGCGGGCGCGGTGCTGATCTGGTGGAGTGGCTGATTTTCGAGGAAGAGTATTGGCGTGCGGGTGCGCCGCTGCGCGTGAACCAGAACGGCATCTTCCTGCTTGGCCCCACGCTGATGGAGTACGGCACGGCGGAGCAGAAAGCGCGTTTCCTGCCGCGGATGGCAACGGGTGATGATGTCTGGTGTCAGGGCTGGTCGGAGCCTGGCGCGGGTTCCGACATGGCCGCCATCCGCACCACCGCGCGCCGCGACGGCGACCATTACGTGATCAATGGCCAGAAAACCTGGTCCACCCGCGCGGTGTGGGCCGACTGGTGCTTCGGGATGTTCCGTACCGATCCTGCATCCGAGCGCCACCACGGCCTGAGTTTCATCCTCGTGCCCATGAAAACGCCCGGCATCACGGTGCGTCCCATTCCGCAGTTGGATGGCTTGCCCGGTTTTGCCGAGATCTTCTTCGACGAGGTGCGCGTGCCCGCCGACTGCCTGCTGGGCGAGGAAGGCCGCGGCTGGAAAGTGGCAATGGCTACGGCGGGATTCGAGCGCGGGTTGATGCTGCGCAGCCCCGCGCGTTTCCAGCAGACGGCCGCGCGCCTGGTGGCGCTCTACACATCGAACCGCGAGAGCGCCGATCGCGATCCCACGGTGCGCGACGCCGTCGTCCGCGCGTGGATGGATGCCGAGGCCTACTGCCTCACCACCTACCAGACCGCCTGCCGTCTGCTTAACGGCGGCAAGATCGCCGACGAAGCCAGCACCAACAAGATCTTCTGGTCCGAACTCGACCAGAACATGCACGAGACGGCGCTCTCCATTCTCGGTGCGCGCGCGGAGCTCTGGCCCCACGCACCCGATGCGGGCCCAGTGGGTAGCTGGCTCGACGGCTTCCTGTTCTCGCAGTCGGGCTCGATATACGCCGGCACCAACGAGATTCAGCGCAACATCATCGCCCAGCGCATGCTGGGCATGCCGCGCGCCTGAGCGGAGGACAGAGCACATGGATTTCCGCTTCACCGAAGACCAATTGCTGCTCGCCGAGGGCGCGCGGGAATTTCTCTGCGCCGAGGTTTCTGTCGAGCGCATACGCGCGCTCTGGGCGAGCGCCACTGGCCGCGACGATGCGCTGTGGGCGCAGCTCGCGGGGCTCGGTCTCACGGGTTTGCTGGTCCCCGAGGCGCACGGCGGCCTTGGGCTCGGTGATGCCGACTTCGTGGCGATTGCCGAGGCCTGCGGTTATGTCGCGCTGCCCGAGCCGCTGGTGGATACGGCCCTGATCGCTGCTGCGCTGCTGCGCGATGCCGGCAACGAGACGCTGGCTGCAACGTGGTTGCCGCGCATCGCCGAGGGTACGGCGCGCATCGCCGTGGGTCATCCGGTCAATCCGCTGGTGGCCGATGCGCACGTGGCGGATCTGCTGCTGCTCACGCGCGGCGATGCGATCCACGCCGTGCCGCGCGCCGCGGTGTCCCTCACTGCCAACGCAGGGCTCGATCCCTCGCGCAGGCTGTTCCGCGTTGACTGGGAACCCGCATCTGGCACCGTGCTTGCCTCGGGTGATGCGGCGCGTCGACTGCTGGATGCCGCACTCGACCGCGGCGCGCTTGCGTCAGCGGCGCAGGCGCTCGGCGCGGCACAGCGCCTGATCGAGCTCTCGGTTGCCTACACGCGCGATCGCAAGCAGTTCGG
>CAJADV010000467.1 GCA_903938575.1 uncultured Gammaproteobacteria bacterium | reverse complement strand
GTGGCCCCGCCCCTACGATCCCGCGAGGAACAACCGGTAGGCGGGGTTCTCGGTCTCGTCCCAGTAGCTGTAGATGCTGTTCGATTCCAGCGTGCGGGCGAAGAAACCTGCCAGCGCCTCGCGCGCGCCCGGCGGCACCTGAAAACCCACCAGCACCCGGGCAAAGGCCGCACCGTGGTTGCGGTAGTGGAACATCGAGATATTCCAGCCCGGATCGAGAGCGTTCAGGAAGTTGAGCAGCGCTCCCGGGCGCTCGGGGAACTCGAAGCGGTAGACGATTTCCTCGAGCCCCGCGACCGGCGCGTGCCCGCCCACCATGTAACGCACGTGGAGCTTGGCCATCTCATTGTCCGTGAGATCCACCACCGGGTAGCCCTTCTGGTGGAGATCCTGCACCAGCATCTGCCGGTCATCACCGCCCGGGGCCACCTGGACGCCCACGAAGATGTTCGCCACACCGTCGTGCGCATACCGGTAATTGAACTCGGTGATCGCGCGACCGCGCCCGATGGCACCGCAGAAAGCGCGAAAGCTGCCGGGAACCTCGGGGATGGTGACGCTGAACACCGCCTCCCGCTTCTCGCCGATCTCGGTGCGCTCGGAGATATGGCGCAAGCGATCAAAGTTGGTGTTGGCGCCGGAATCGATGGCGAGCAGCGTGCGATCGCGCACGCCCTCGCGCGCGATGTATTTTTTCAGGCCAGCAAGGGCCAGCGCACCGGCGGGCTCGGCGATGGAACGCGTGTCGTCAAAGATGTCCTTGATGGCGGCGCACATCTCGTCGGTGTTCGCGGTGATCACCTCGTCGACGGTCTGGCGGATGACGCGGAAGTTCTCCTTGCCGATCTGCGCCACGGCCACGCCGTCGGCGAACAGCCCCACGCGTGGCAGCACCACGCGCCTGCCGGCCTTCATGGCCTCATAGAGGCAGGCCGCATCCTCAGGCTCGACCCCGATCACCTTCACCTGTGGCCGCACGTACTTGATGTAGGCCGCCACCCCGGCGAGCAGGCCACCGCCACCGCAGGGCACGAAGACCGCATCGAGCCCGCTCGAGATCTGGCGCAGGATCTCCATGCCGATGGTGCCTTGGCCCGCGATCACATCCGGATCGTCATAAGGGTGCACGTAGCAGAGCTGCTTTTCTTTCTCGAGAATGCGGGCGTGCTTGGAGGCATCGTCGTAGGCATCGCCGTGCAGCACCACCTTGGCGCCGCGGCTGCGTACCGCCGAGACCTTGATCTCGGGCGTAGTGCGGGGCATCACGATGGTGGCCTTTATCTTCATGCGCTCGGCCGCGAGCGCCACGCCCTGGGCATGGTTGCCCGCCGATGCCGTGATCACGCCCCGCGCACGCTCGGCGGCCGTAAGGCCTGCCATCTTGTTGTAGGCGCCGCGCAGCTTGAACGAGAAAATCGGCTGCAGATCCTCGCGCTTCAGCAGGATGCGGTTGTCGAAGCGCGCCGAGAGCCGGCGCGCTTCGTCGATGGGCGTCTCGATGGCCACGTCATAGACGCGCGCATCAAGGATGCGCTTGATATAGGAATTGGGCATTGCAGTCAGGCCGGATCGCGGGTGTCCGTGATGGTAGTCAGCGGGCCGCGGGCGCGCCACCGCTCACGGCCTTTTGGCGGTAATTCAGCATTGCGCAGCGCCAGGGATCCGGTGTGGCCGGCAGTTCGTATCGGGCAGGGTGCCTGACCGCCAGACAGCGCAGGCCCCTGATCGCGATGCGCGGGCAACTCCGGCCACGAACACCCGGCAGCGGCAATGACGCGACGCGCTCTGTTCACGTAAGCTCGGCGCACGCTCGGTACGGCAGGATGGCGCGAATGAAAACTCAGGCACAACTCAAGCAGGAAGTGGCGCAGGCTGCCTTCGACTACGTGCGCGGCCGGGTAGGCGACAAAGCCGTGCTGGGTATCGGCACGGGCTCGACGGCAAACTGTTTCATCGACCTCCTGGCCGGCATCAAAGCCCAGATCGACGCCACGGTGGCGAGCTCCGAGGCCTCTGCCGAGCGGCTGCGCTCGCACGGCATCCCGGTGCTCGACCTGAACGCGGTAGACGGCGTGGATATCTACATCGACGGTGCGGATGAAGCCAACGCGGCACTCGAACTGGTGAAAGGCGGCGGCGGTGCGCTTACGCGCGAGAAAATCGTGGCCGCCGTGGCGCGGGAATTCGTGTGCATCGCCGATGAAAGCAAACTGGTAGCGCGACTCGGTGCTTTCCCGCTGCCGGTGGAGGTCATCCCGATGGCGCGCAGCCACGTGGGTCGTGAGCTTCTCAAGCTCGGCGCGGATCCGGTCTACCGGCAAGGCGTGCTGACCGATAACGGCAACATCATCATCGACGCGCACGGCTTGCAGGTGCTGGACGCGCGCACGCTGGAAGAGCGGATCAACAACATCACCGGTGTGGTCTGCAACGGGCTCTTCGCGCGGCGTCCGGCGGATCTGCTGCTGCTCGCGGGGCAGGGCGGGGTGAGGACGTTGCGGGCGGGCTGAGCGGTCCCGTTCAGCGTCGGAGAGCCGGGTTCACGCGCGCCGCTATCTGCCGCGCGCGGTCGTCATCCATGCGATTGAAAAACGCATGCCTGCCCCGGAAAACACCCTTTGGATGCGGCGGCAGGGTCCCTTTCAGCATCGCATCGAGCTTCACGCCCCTACGCCAGGCCTCAATCCCCTCGCAACATCTGCCGGAATCGCGCGAGTGTGGCGGGGCCTGCATCGCGCGCCGTCAGGTACTCCACGTGAGCCTCCGGGCGCGCCGAGGGATCGAGGCGGATGGTCCACAGCGGTTCGATCTCGTTCGGCAGCATCGAGTAGCGCAGGTCGATGACTTGTCGCGGGTCACGCGGGTGCGGTGCAACATAACCGTTCGAGAACCAGCGGAAACGCGCCAGATCACGCGCCTGCTGGCTTTCCGGATGCAGCCAGGGGAGGTGTTTGTCCACGTCCAGCGCAGGGGCTGAGTCACCGGCATAGATGCGTATCTCGCTGCCCGCACGAACGGTATCGACGTGGAAGGTATCGTCGTGGCGGTAGACGGTCTTCCAGAGCAGCAGGTTAGCGAAGCTCGGTTTGGCCTCCAGCGTCGAGGGCTTGTGCCCGCGCGAGGCGGCCAGTTCATAGCCGGCAGCGATCGCACGATCACGCTGCACCATGCCGATCAGCGGATAGGCGATCGACCAGGCAAAGCCGACCATGGCCATGCGGGGCCAGCGCCGCGCCGCAGCAAACACCACCAGCAGCAGTATCGGCACCGTGAACAGCGGATCGATGATGGAGATCACGTTCCACGCGATACGCGCATCCGAGAACGGCCACAGGAGTTGCGTGCCGTAGGTGGTGCAGGCGTCCAGCAGACCGTGCGTGGCAAAGCCGAGCGCGGCATAGAGCCACGTTCGGGGGAAGGAAAGATGCCTGCGGGTAAACAGCACGTAACACACCGCCGCCACCAGAAGGCTGCCCACGGGAATGAACGCAAGTGCGTGCGTGAAGTGGCGGTGGTACTCGAGGAAAAGCAGCGGATCGCGCGAGGAACGGATGAGCACGTCGAGGTCTGGCGCCATGCCGCCCAGCAGCCCCACCACGGCCGCCACGCGGACTTCCTTGCGGGATGCGCCGCTCTGCGCGGCGGTAGCGCCGAGGACGGCCTGGCTCAACGGATCCATGCGTGGTTCTCCTCGGGCCTAGGCTTTGGGCGTGGCGACGGGTTCAGGCGTCGCGGCGGCCTTGCGCTTCGCCAGCACCCGCTCGAGGCGCGATGTGGCGAGTGCCCATTCGGGCGCAATGAGCAGCGCATCGCGGTAGTCCTGCTCGGCACGGACCAGCTCGCCCCGCGCTTTCCAGGCCATACCGCGGTTCACGAGCGTGGCCGCACGGTCACGCTGGCGCAACACCACCGTGACGAGTGCGCGGTTGCAGTCCTCCAGATCCGTGCGCGATGCACCGCCGATGGTCGAGGCCATCTGCACCGCATCGGAACAGCGGCGGGCTTCCTCGCCGGAGCTCAGCACCTGCATGGATTGGGCGAACGCGGGGGCGGCGGCAAGGGCCAGCGCGAGGAAAGAGAGAAGACCGGGAGTGTTCATGTCTTACGCCTCCACTGCATGGCGGACAGCTGGCCACGATACCAGCACCTGTCGGGGGCATGACCCCTCCAACATCAGGCAAGTCACTGTGGGAGCGGGCCATGCCCGCGACAAGCAGTCGTTCAACTCACAACCGATCGCACGCTGACAACACCGGCAACTTCGGCAAGCAGCTTGTCGCCCGGCACCAGCGGCCCCACCCCTGCAGGCGTGCCGGTCAGCAGCACATCCCCCGGCCACAACGTGAAATGCCGGCTCGCGAAGCACAGGAGCTCGATGATTGGCGTCACCATCTGCGCGCTGCTGGCAAACTGGCGACGCCGACCGTTCACCACCAACCGGATCTGCAGCGTGGTCAGATCGACATCCGGGTCGGGTGGCACGAACTCGCTGAGCG
>CAJADV010000466.1 GCA_903938575.1 uncultured Gammaproteobacteria bacterium | reverse complement strand
GGCCTGATGATCCGCGTCTGCTTCTTCGCATCCATCAGAGAACGCCTTGGCACCGCTGCCGTGGAGCTGCCGTTCGACGCAAGCCTTGGCGATATCGCATCACTGGTCCGGGCGCTGGATCCTGGCGTACTTCCGGGGGCTGCAGCCGTGCTGCTCGCCGACAATACGCTGGTTGCGCTTAACCGCAGCATCGCGGGCCCTGGCTCGGTGTTGTTCGACGGCGATGAAGTGGCGTTTTACCCGCCGGTCACCGGCGGATGAACGTGCGCCCCGAGGTAGCAATCCAGCCTGGGCGTTTCGATGTAGGCGCAGAGCACGACGCGCTGCTGGCGGCCTCGCCGGGTGCCGGGGCATGCGTTGTCTTTACGGGAGCCGTTCGCGGCGAGGGGAGCATCGGCCCGCTGCTCGCATTGGACCTCGAGCACTACCCCGGCATGGCCGAGGACAGCATCGCCTCCGTGATCAGTGAGGCGCGTGCGCGTTGGGAGATTGCGGCCGTCCGGGTCATCCACCGGGTCGGGCGTCTGGAGCCGGGAGAAGCTATCGTGCTGGTGGGTGTGGCGAGCGCGCATCGCGCCGAGGCCTTTGCCGCAGCAGAGTTTGTGATGGACTTCCTGAAGACACAGGCACCCATCTGGAAAAAGGAAATCGGGCCTGGCGCCGAGCGCTGGGTCGAGTGTCGCGCACGTGATGCCGAAGCCGCGGAGCGCTGGCACAAGCAACAGCTACCTACCGGAGACCACGCATGAGTTTTGACAGTCAGCAGTTTCGCCGCGCGCTGGGGCGCTTCGCCACGGGCGTCAGCGTTATCACCGCTAACCCGCCCGGACATACGCCCTTCGGCGTTACGGTCAACTCGTTCTCCTCGCTGTCTCTCACGCCGCCGCTGGTGCTCTGGAGCCTGCAGAAGAACTCCGACACCATGGACGCTTTCGCGATCGCTACCGGGTACTGCGTCAACGTACTCGCGGAGGATCAGCAGGAGCTGTCCGGACGCTTCGCACGCAAGGGCAATCATGATCTGGCAGACGCTGAGTTCACGGTTGGTGAGAGCGGGTTACCGGTGCTGAATGGTGTGCTGGCGTCCTTTGAGTGCGAGATGGACGCGCGTCACGACGGCGGCGACCACGTCATCCTCGTCGGCCGTGTGGTAGCAATGCGCGCCGGCGAGCCGGGCAGGCCGTTGCTGTACTTCGATGGCGGCTACCGCCAGCTGGCCTGAACCATGCGTTTCTGCAGCGCCTGCGGAGCTGAGGTCTCGCTCCGCGTCCCTCCCTCTGATGACCGTGAGCGCCACGTCTGCGGCTCATGCGAAACCGTGCACTACCAGAACCCGAAGATCGTGGTGGGCTGCCTGCCGGTGTGGGAGGATCGGGTGCTGCTATGCCGCCGCGCGATCGCGCCAAGGCTCGGTTTCTGGACGCTGCCGGCCGGGTTCATGGAAAACAGCGAGACCACCCTCGAGGGTGCCCGCCGCGAAACCTGGGAAGAAGCTCGGGCCCGCACCGCGGACGAGACGCTCTACACGCTTTTCGATCTGCCGCACATCAGTCAGGTCTACATGTTTTTCCGCGCGCAATTGCTGGGGCCGGCGTTTGAATCCGGACCCGAGAGCAGCGAGGTTGCGCTGTTCACCGAGGCCGAGATCCCGTGGGGAGAGCTCGCTTTCCCGGTAGTGAGTGCGACGCTGGAGCATTATTTCGCGGACCTGCGCCGCGGTGAATACGAGTTCCGCACACGCGCCCTGCGTCCCGAGGACTGGGCACGCATGCGGCGGTGATGTGACCGCGTGTGCGCCGCGATCGGCGGTTTTGCCCCGCGATAGCGGTTGGTTCTGGTAGCGATTTTTAAGTAGACACCTTCAGGAGGACTTGCAGATGCCACACCCCAAGATCGGTAACCTCGCTCCCGCGCTCAGCCTAGAAAACCAGGATGGCAAGACCGTCAGCCTGAAAGACTTCAAGGGCAAGCAGGCGGTGGTGGTGTATTTCTATCCTGCCGCCATGACGCCCGGCTGCACGGTCCAGGCCTGCGGACTGCGCGACTCGGCCAAGGAACTGGCCGGTTTCGGAGCCGTGGCGCTTGGCATCAGTCCCGACAAGGTCGCCAAGTTGAAGAAATTCGCCGAGCGCGATGGCCTCAACTTCGATCTGCTGGCAGACCCCGATCATGCCGTGGCTGATGCCTGGGGCTGCTGGGGCAAGAAGAAGTTCATGGGCCGCGAGGTGACCGGGATCCTGCGCACCACTTTCGTGATCGGCAAGGACGGCAAACTCGCGCACATCATCAGCAAAGTGACCACCAAGACCCACCACGCCGATGTGCTGGCGGTCCTCGCCGGGCTTGCTTGAGATTACGGTCGCGTAACGGCGGCGGGCTGCACGTGCTGCTCCCTGCCGTCGGACCGTAGAATCGCGGTCTTCCTTTGTTGCCTACCCGATATCGTCCCGCGCGGATTTCGCTGATGAAAAAGCCTCTGTTGTTGACCGTGCTTGCACTACTGGTGGTGTTCGGCGGGATATTCGGCTTCATCTTTGGCAAGAAGGCGCTGATCGCCCGGTATATGGCGTCCTACGCGCCGCCGCCGGTGGTGGTGGTGGTCGAATCCGTGCAGCAGGAAGGCTGGGACCGCAGTATCACTGCGGTAGGCACGCTGAAGGCCGCACTCGGGGTGGATGTGGCCACGGAGACGGCGGGTACTGTCTCCCGCATTCATTTTCGGGCAGGCGAGACCGTGCTCCGGGGAGCCGAGCTGTTTTCGCTGGAGGACAGCGTCGAGGTAGCCACCCTGAAGAGTCTGGTGGCGCAGCGACGGCTCGCGGAGATCAATTTCCAGCGTGACCAGCGACTGCTCGGCAGCAAGGCGATTTCGCGCACGGATTTCGACAAAACGGAGTCGGTGCTGAAGGATGTGAGCGCCCAGGCGGAAAGAACCGAGGCGATCATCGCGCGCAAACATCTGCGTGCACCCTTTGACGGACGCATCGGGATTTCGCAGGTCGACGAAGGCCAGTACGTAACGGAAGGCCAGGCGATGGTCACCGTGCAGGCGCTCGACACACTGGAGGTGGATTTCTCGCTGCCCGAGCAGCAACTGCCTCTGCTCGTGAACGGGCAGCGCGTGCGCTGCGCTGTGCAGGCCTACCCGGGGCGTCAGTTCGAGGGCTCGGTGGTGGCGATAGACGCCAAGGTCGATCCCAACACCCGCAACCTGCTCGTGCGGGCGCGCGTCCCGAATGCGGGCGCTACGCTGCTGCCTGGCATGTTCGTGAGTGTCGAGGTCATCGTGACGGAGAGCGTTCCGGTCTTGACCGTCGCGGAAACCGCGGTGAGCTACAACCTCTATGGCGATGCCGTCTATGTGATCAAGGAGGCGGCCGGCAAGGATGTCCCCACGGTCGAGCGGCGCTACGTCACATTGGGCGATCACCGCAATCAGCGCGTGGCGGTCGTCGAGGGCGTGCAGGCGGGTGAGCGCGTTGTGACGGCTGGCGCACTCAAGCTCGATAACGGCGCTTCGGTGCAGATCGACACGCGCGATCGCAGCAAGCCAGGCACATGAACCTCACCGATGTGTTTATCCGTCGCCCCGTGCTGGCGACGGTGCTGAGCCTGCTGGTCGTTCTGTTGGGGATGCGGGCTTTCCAGAGTCTCAGTCTGCGCGAATACCCCGAGGTGACCTATCCGGTCATCAACGTGACCACGGTCTACCCCGGCGCCAACGCCGATCTCATGCAGGGGTTTATCACGCGTCCGCTGGAGCGGGCGATCGCCAGCGCTGAGGGGCTCGATTTCATCGAGGCCAAAAGCGAGGACGGCGTCTCGCGTATCTCGGCGCACCTGCGCGCGGGCTACAGCGTGGATGCGGCCTTCGCTGATGTCAGCGCCAAGGTCGCGCAGGAGCGCAAGAACCTGCCTCGTGAGACCGAAGACCCCATCGTGGAGAAAGAGACGGGTATGGGCAGCGACACGCTGCAATACCTCAGCTTCACCAGCAAGCAACTCTCGCAGCAACAGATCACCGATTACCTCGATCGGGTGGTGCAGCCCGTGCTTGCCACGATCGACGGCGTGGGCACGGTGGAAATCTACGGTCGCCGCGACTATGCCATGCGCATCTGGCTTGATCCCGCCCGTCTGGCAGCCTACGGGCTGACACCCGGTGATGTCCGCGAGGCCGTACAGGCCAACAATGTGCAGAGCGCGGCGGGTACCGTGCGCAGCGAATCCACCCAGCTCTTCGTGAACCCGCGCACCGGGCTCGAGGATGCCGAGGGCTTTGCCCGGCTCGTGGTGAGCCGCGATGCGAAGTCTGTGGTGCGACTGGGAGATGTAGCGCGGGTCGAGCTCGGCGCGCAGAACTACGACACCCGGGTCAGTGATGACGGCACCGGCGCGGTGTTCATCGGGATCAAGGCGGCCGTCAGCGCCAACCCGCTCGATGTGGGGCAGCGCATTCGCGATGCCATGCCGCAACTGCGTGCGCAGCTGCCGCAGGCGCTCGAGGGCTCGGTGGTGTTCGATGCCACCACCACGATTCGCCATTCGGTGAACGAGGTTGTGAAGACCTTGGTCGAGGCGAGCCTTATCGTGGTGCTGATCATCTTCCTGTTCCTCGGCTCGCTGCGCTCCGTGATCATCCCCGTGATCACCATCCCGCTCTCGCTGATCGGCGTGCTTGCGGTGATGTTGTGGCTGGGGTTCTCCGTGAACCTGCTCACGCTCCTCGCGATGGTGCTGGCCATCGGCCTGGTCGTCGATGACGCGATCGTGGTGGTCGAGAACATCCAGCGCCACATCGAGGAGGGCACCCCTCCCTTCGAAGCCGCGCTCGTGGGCGCCAGGGAGATTGCCTTCCCGGTGCTGGC
>CAJADV010000465.1 GCA_903938575.1 uncultured Gammaproteobacteria bacterium | reverse complement strand
TGCCCGGCAACGCCCGTCCTTCTTCCAGCCAAAACACCTGGCGGATCACCAGGATGGCGGCGCTGAACACCTCCGCCACCGACAGCCATGCCGGTGACAGACGCTTCTTCAATGCCGTTGACGTGGTGCGCACCCGGGACAGCTCTGGCACCTACGACGCACTGCTGATCGGCAGCGGGGATCGCGAGAATCCCAACGCCACCAACAACCGCGACCGCCTCTACATGCTGCGTGACCGGCAAACATCCTCCTACGCCACCGCTGCGCCCAGCAGTTCGGCCTGCACCGGAGGGAGCACGGATTTCCGCTGCTCGCTGCCGATCGCCAACACCGACCTCTACGACGCGACGGCCAACCTGCTGCAGGTGGGTACCTCCACCCAGAAAACTGCAGCGCAGGCATCGCTGGCGAGTGCCAAGGGTTGGTACGTGAAGCTGAATGAATCGAACGGAGAGAAAGCGCTGGCTCGCTCCCTCAGCATAAGCGGCAAGGCCTACTTCACCAGCTTCGCGCCCGATACCGCCGGGGTCGTGCTATGCGAACCCGCTGCGGGCACCGGGAAGCTCTACGAACTCCGGCTCATCGATGCCACAGCGGTTGAAGACTTCACGGGTGACGGCCAACTCGCGCTCGCTGACCGTACCCTGACACTGGGGAGTCTGATTCCCGATACCCCGGCGCCGCACTTCGGCTCGGATGGCAAGATCCGGCTGCTGTTTCCCTCGGGTGGTGGTCCGCTCGGGCGGGACAATCCCATGGACACCAACTCCAAGCTGCCCAAACCCTACGGCACCTATTGGTACAACCAGGAGTACTGAGTGAGCCTGCGCAACGACGGCCCGTTCCGGGCGCATGACAACCAGGGTTTCACCCTGGTGGAACTGATGGTGGTGGTGACCATCGTGGGGATTCTGGCGGCGGTGGCGTATCCCGCCTATCTGAGTCAGACCCAGAAGGCGCGGCGCAGTGACGCCAAGACCGCGCTCATGGACGCAGTGAGCCGGCAGGAACAGTTCATCCTCGACCACGCGACCTACACCACCAACATGACGGAGCTCGGCTACGCGGCCGATCCTTTGACCTCGACGGACGCTTACTACACCGTGGACGCCAGCGCCGGCGCCTGCGGCTCGATCGTCACGTGCTACACGCTCACCGCCACCCCGGTGGCATCCAAGCCCCAGTCCAAGGACACCCAGTGCACCACGCTGACCGTTGCCTCCACCGGCGCCAGGACCGCAACTGGCTCCCTCGGCTCGGGCTGCTGGTGAGATCACCATGAGGCAATTCCCCATGCGCGCCCGTATTCCCTTTGCCTGCCTGATGCTCCTCGGTGCCTCGCTCCCGCTGCATGCAGCGGACTTCGCCTGCTACCTGAGGTTCCCTACAGTCGCCCCGGCCATCGCGCTGATCGAGACCGACACCGTTGCCAACGCCGTGAGGATTGCCGCTGGCACCCACTCCAAGGGGCCGGTCCGGCCGAGGGAGCCGGTGAAGGAAGTGGTGGAGTGCATTTTCAGGCTGACGGAGCGGTTTTCCGACCCGGCTGCGCAACGCCTGCTCGACAATATGCCCATCTGAAGCAGCGCCTGGTCGCGCGCTCGGCGCGTTCCTGCAGTTGCGGCACGGTGAGCGCCAGGTACTGCAGGATGCATTTGAGCAGCGCCCTACCCGGCTCGAAGGGGCAACGTTGTGACTGCCGCAAAGGCCAGTGCCAGTGGTGTTGTTCCTCTCAGCAGCGTCCGATGAATTCCCGCCCGAACCACTCCAGCTCCGCGCGCATCCCGGCCTGATCCGCGGCGCGCAGTGAGACCACGAACTGGTCGACGCCTGCTGCGTGGTATTCCGCCAGAGTGTCGGTCGATACCGGCAGGCGGTTGTACACCCCGTGGCTGATGGTGATCTCCCCGAGGCTGCGCCCGCGCTCGGCGAGCAGTTCGCCCAGGCGTTCGCGCACAGCGGCGATTTCCGCCGGTGTCTGGTCGAAGCCGTAATACCCCGAGCCGAGTTCTGCCACGCGCCGGTAGGTGGCCTCGCCGAAGCCGCCGAACCACAGCGGCGGGTGGGGCTTTTGCACCGGCTTG
>CAJADV010000464.1 GCA_903938575.1 uncultured Gammaproteobacteria bacterium | reverse complement strand
GTGTCTTGCCCTGGTGCCTGGCACCTCCCGGGCCGCAGCGACGATCATCGGCGGTCTGCTCGCAGGGCTTGCCAGGCGTGCGGCCACCGAGTTCTCGTTCTGGCTCGCGATGCCCACCATGGCAGGCGCCGCGGTGTACTCGGGGTGGAAATACCGCGAGCTCTTCGTGGCGGCGGATCTTCCGGTTTTCGCACTGGGTTTCCTCACCGCCTTCGTGGTGGCGAGGCTCACGGTGCGCGCGTTACTCGCCTTCATTGCCGCGCACTCCTACGCGGTGTTCGCGTGGTATCGCATCGGCTTCGGCGGGTTGATCCTGCTGAGCGCGCAGGCGGGCTGGATCGACTGGAGCAGCGCGACCCCCTGAATGGCCGGCCCGCGCCGCGGGTGCTGCAGCCGCGTGAAAGCGACTCAGGCGCTGGCCGCGCGTATGGCCCTATCGAGGTCGCTCCAGAGATCTTCCGCGTCTTCGATTCCCACGCTAAGTCGCAGCAGCGACGGTGGCAGATGCTCCTGCCCCGGGATGGCGGCACGGCGCTCCATCGTCGATTCCACGGCCCCGAGGCTGGTTGCGTGGCGGATGAGCAGGGTGTTGCGGCAGACGCTGTCGGCAACACCGGCGCCACCGTGCAGGTCGAAGGAAATGATGGTGCCGAAACCCGCGAGCACCCGCTGTGCGACCGCGTGCGTGGGATGCGAGGCAAGGCCCGGATAACGCACCAGCGCTACCTGCGGATGCCGCTCGAGCCGCTCCGCGAGCAGCATTGCCGTCTGCTGCGCCCGTTGCAGCCGCAAGGCCAGCGTACGCGCCCCGCGCAACGCAAGAAACGCCTCCAGCGTGCCGGGTGTCGCGCCGCTCAACTCACGGGACTTCCGCAGGGCCCGCCACAGGGCCTCGTCGCGTGTCGAGGCCACGCCAGCGAGCAGGTCCGAGTGGCCGCCGATGAACTTGGTCGCAGATTGCAGCGACACCGTGGCGCCGAAGGCGAGCGGACACTGGTTGAGCGGTGTGGCCAGCGTGCCGTCCACGGCCACGATGCAACCGGGCTTGCGAGCTGCCGCGCAAATGGCGTGCAGGTCCGCGACGGTGAGCAAGGGGTTGGAGGGGGATTCGAGCCAGACCAGATCGGCGCGGGCGCAGGCGCCGATCCAGCCTTGCGTGTCATCCACAGCAACCCGCTCGACGGACCAGCGTCCTTTTTCCGCGCCTGCCGCGGCGAGACCCGCAACGCCCTGGTAGCAGTCATCCGGCAGCACCACCACGGCTCCGGCCGTGAGCTGGTCGAAGACGGCGGCGATCGCTGCCATGCCTGAGGCGAAAGCCACGCCCCGGCCGGTTTCCAGCCCACCTACGAGGTCCTCCAGCGCCTCCCAGGTCGGGGTGCCGTCGTCGCGCGAGTACTCGCGACCGCCACCGATAATGAAGTTCGACGCCGGGACCAGCGGCACGTTGAGCGGTGCGCCGGGCTCGGAGGCCCGCCCGGCCGAGACCAGCCAGGATTCCGCCTTGATGCCTGCAGGATGCTCGGCCATGTTGGTGCTCGCTGCGCCATCGGGCCTGCAGAATGCATCCGGGGCCCGGCGCGAATCCAGAGCAAAAATTGGATCGGTCTTGCGATCGGTGGCAGAGTTGCGGCGCGGTGAGCCTCTTGCCTCATTGTCAGCGGTGCTTCGGCGCGCTACCTTGCCGGCCTGCCCGCACGCTGGAGAAGCAAAGCCAATGAACGTGAAGAGCCTGGGTTATCTGCGCATTGAATCCACGGATATCGCGCGCTGGCGCGAGTACGGTACCGCCATTCTCGGCCTGATGATCGCGCCGACCATGCCGGAAGACGGCAATCTCTACCTCAAGATGGACGAACGGCCCTTCCGTTTCGCGGTGATTCCCGGCCAATCCGACCGCCTGCTTTGTGCGGGTTGGGAGCTCGCGGGCCCGGACGAATTCGACGATGCGCTGGACGAGCTCACGGCCGCTGGCGTGTCCTACGAGCTGCTTGATATCGCCGAGGCCAGAGCCCGACGCGTGCGTGCCGTGGCGCGCCTCAGGGACCCCGCCGGTGCGATGGTCGAGCTCTATCACGGCGCCGATCTCGACTACGCCAAGTTCATCTCGCCCTGCGGCATCGGCGCCTTCGAGACGGGTTTCAACGGCAACATGGGCTTCGGGCATGTCGTGGTGCCGGTGAAGAACCTGCAGGAGAGTCGTCGTTTCTACCGCGAGGTGCTCGGTTTCGGCGACACCGACTACATGCACTTCCACTTCAACCCGGACCCGGCCGACCCGGGTCAGGGGTTGTACTTCATGCATGTCGATAACCCGCGCCACCACAGTCTCGCGCTCTACGAGGAACCCGGCGAGAACCCCACGGGTTGCGTGCATATGATGCTCGAGGTGAAGAGCACGGACGAGGTGGGATACTGCCTCGACCGCGTGCAGGCCGCGGGCATCCCGGTGGTCTCGACCATGGGTCGCCACACCAATGACCGCATGCTCTCGTTCTACATGCTGACGCCAGCAGGCTTTGCCCTCGAGTTCGGCTTCGATGGCTTGAAGATGGACTGGAATGGCTACACGCCCACGGTGAGCGCGCTCCCCAGCATCTGGGGTCACAAGTTCCAGATGGCAGGTGGCGGTCACTGATCCGCAGCGGGCTTATCCCACGTAATTAAAGGATCAACTCTTTCCGAGGATGTCCGGATGCGCCGCACGTTGCTTGCCTTGTCGCTTGTTGCCGCCAGTGGTGCAGCCTTGGCCGCTTGCCCGGAGTACCTGAACCAGGACATGCGCCCCCTCGGCAAGACTGAGACAGTCAATCTTTGCGAGCGCTATGCGGGCAAGCCGATGCTGATCGTGAACACCGCCAGCCACTGCGGCTTTACCCCGCAGTTCAAGGGCCTGGAGAAGGTCTACGCCACCTATCGCGAGCGCGGCCTGGTGGTCGCTGGCTTCCCCAGTGATGATTTCAAACAGGAAGCGAAGGACGCCGAGGAGACCGCCAAGGTCTGCTACGTCAACTACGGCGTCACCTTCGACATGTACTCGCAGATCCACGTGAAGGGCAGCGACGCCCACCCCCTGTTCCGGGAACTCGGCGCCGAAACCGAGGCCCCGAGCTGGAATTTCAACAAATACCTGGTCGACCGCGATGGCAAGGTCGTGGCGCATTTCGGCTCCATGACTTCGCCCGATGACAAGGACCTGACAGCGGCGATAGAAAAGCTGCTGTGAGCTGATCGGACGGGGCTGCGCTGCCCCCATAGCCGAGCCTGCGACCGAAGGCTTATGATCGATCGAACGAGGCCGTTCCCTGGAGCTCCTCCACCGATGTCATCACGCCTTTTGCCCCGCATCTCCGCGCTTGCTGCAGTACTGCTGATTGCGGGCTGCACCACCACCAAAATCGACGAGCGGCGCATCACCAGCGCCACCGTCCAGACCGGGGACACCGTGGTGGTCCTGGGGCGGCGCCACAGCAGTGACTATGAAACCGAGCCCGACTTTATCCGCTGCGTGGGGCATGGCGTGGAACGGGCGGGCGCCCGCGTGCTGCCCGAACTCGAGTTCATGAACACCTTCTACCCGTGGTTCGAGCCACGCACGGCCCCGATGAGCCTGAAACGCTTTCAGGCGCTCAGGAACAAACCCCTGTTTGCACAGCGACTGCGCGAATCGAGCCTGCGCTACATCGTGTGGGTGGACGGGCAGACCGAGACGGTGGACAAGGCGGGTTCCATATCGTGCGCGGTGGGGCCGGGGGGTGCGGGCTGCATTGGCTTTGGCACCTGGGACGACACCTCCACCTACGAGGCGAGTGTCTGGGATCTGCAGAAAATGGATATTGTCGCGCAGATCAGCGCAGAGGCCTCGGGCACCTCCTACATGCCCGCACTGATCGTGCCGATTCCGCTGATCGCGCGGGTGCAGTCGGCCGCCTGTGACGGCCTTGCCACGCAACTGAAAACGCTCTTTTCCACGCAATGATGCTCCGACTGTTCCTTGCCGCCTGTCTGCTTGCCCTCGCGCCGGCGGCTTTCGCCATGTCGGAAAAAAAAGAAGCCGAGATCGGCAAGAAGATGCACGAGGATCTGCTTGCCAAGATGCGCACCTACGACAACCCGAAGGTTGTCGACTACGTGACCCGCCTCGGCAAGGCCCTCGCGGCCAACAGCGACCGCCCCGACATCTCCTACACCTTCACGGTGCTCGACAGCCCCGATATCAACGCTTTTGCCACGCCGGGCGGCTACGTGTACATCAATCGCGGATTGCTCGCCTATCTCGATTCCGAGGCGGAGCTTGCCGGCGTGATGGCCCATGAGATTGCGCACGTCACCGAGCGCCACGCATCGCGGCAGGACTGGATGGGCAAGGGCAGCAGTGTGGCTTCCGCCGTGGTGGGGATTCTGGCTGCAGTGAGCACGGGCAGCGGGGCGGTGGGCGGCGTGACGCAGGATGCGGCGTCCATGGCGGGCACGGCGATGGTGCGGGGTTACGGGCGTGACATGGAGCTCGAAGCCGACCGCGTGGGCGCGCGCTACATGCACAAGACCGGCTACGACCCGCAGGCCATGGTCGAGGTCCTGGGCGCACTGAAGGATCAGGAGAGTTTCATGCGCGTGCGGGCGCGCAAGGAAGGCAAGCAGTCGACGACCTATCACGGCGTGTTTTCCACGCACCCCGAGAACGACGAACGGCTGAAGGAAGTGATCGCCGAGGCCGGCAAGCTCGATGACGGGGTGCACCGCGAAACCCGCGCCGAGGTCTTTCGCGAGACCATCGACGGCATGAAATTCACCGAAGAGCCGCGCGCCGCTGCGGTGATCGACAACCGCTACTACAACGGCAAGATGGGCTTCACCGTGGCCTTCCCGACGGGCTGGCAAGTGATGAAGCGCTCCAGCACCGTGCTCTCAGGCCCCAACCGCGACAACACCATCCTGCAGATGGGCGTGAAGCGTGCGGTGCCGGAACTCTCGCCACAGGACTTCGCCGGTCAGATGCTGGCCATGAAGCCGCTGCAGGATGTGGAGGAACTAAAAGCCGGCGAGGGCATCGACGGCTTCACGGGAGTGTTTCCCCAGCAGGGCGGAGCGCCGGCGCGGCGGGTTGCGGTGCTTTACTTCGGCTCTTACGCCTACATTTTCGAGGGGCGCACCGCCAACGCGGGACTCGCGCCGTTCTACGACACGATGTTCCTCTCCGCCATCCGCAGCTTCCGCCCTATGACCAACGCGGATCGCGACGCCGTGCTCGGTATTCAGATCCACTACATCGAGGCGCCCGTGGGCATCACCTTCGCCAAGCTGGCCACGACCAGTCCGGTGAAACCTTACCCCGAGGAAATGCTGCGACTGGTCAATGGCTATTACCCTCGTGGCGAGCCCGAACCCGGGGAGTGGATCAAGGTGTTTCGCTGAAGTGCGGCGTGAGCCGCGAACGCGGTTGGTGTTTCATCAAGACGGCAGTACCCGCGAGGCGTGAGCGGAAGATTCTGCAAGATGGCAGTACCCCCCTGTCGGGAGCGGAAGATTCTTCAAGATGG
>CAJADV010000463.1 GCA_903938575.1 uncultured Gammaproteobacteria bacterium | reverse complement strand
ATGGACGATTATTTGTCTAAACCCTTTTCACCCGAACAATTAAGTGACGCGATTGTGCGTTGTTTGGCCGTGGACGAGAGCCCCACGACGCTACTCGCGCCCGTGCAACGCCACGTTGCTGTGGAGGAACCCGTTGCGCCCGCGGTGAGTGCGGTCAACCTCACGCATTTAGAAAGTATCCGCCAACTCCAGAGCGACGCCGCCCCGGATATTTTTAATACCGTGCTGCAGGTTTTCATTGAAGAGGGCCCGTTGCTGCTAAAGACGATGCGGGACGCCATTGAGGTCAAGCATTTTGAGACGTTGCGCCGCGCGGCCCACGCCCTTAAATCCAGTAGCAGCAACCTCGGGGCGATGGCACTTGCCACGGGCTGTGAGCGGGTAGAGTTGCTGGCCCGCGAAGGGCAGCTAAGTGCCGCCGCGGACCATC
Source organism: uncultured Gammaproteobacteria bacterium (assembly GCA_903938575.1). Classification (GTDB taxonomy): domain Bacteria; phylum Pseudomonadota; class Gammaproteobacteria; order Pseudomonadales; family UBA5518; genus UBA5518. The sequence continues at coordinate 1,254 of CAJADV010000463.1, read as the reverse complement.
TTGGCGAACTAGAAGCCGAGATGGCCCGCGTGGCTCAGGCGTTGCGGACGGCCTTAAAAGAGCGACCCAGCGGATCCGCGGTGGGGTGACAGGCTGGCCGCCAGCCGTCAGTTCGACGATGCGCTGCCCCTTCGGCAGGGCCGGGTCATACACCATGCGCAGGCCCGAGACATGCGGAAATGCGCCGCTCTGGCCGTTGACGACGCGGCGATCGAGTCCGTGTTCCAGCACCTCGCGCAGTTGGGCGCCGTTCAGGCCCAGCACCAGCAGCGGATTCTGGAACGGCAGCAGGGCGAGGATGTCGCGCCGCGTCAGCGGACCAGGACCGATGACCTGGTCGCTGCGAAAACCGCCTGCATTGAGCAGCGCGATGTCGGCGTCAAGCGCGGTGCGCACAGCATCGGCGGCAAAGTTGGCGATGTTGGATTCGCCACGCCGCAGGGTCTCGCCGCGCGCATCGAGCGCGACGCTGGTTTCTGCAACGCGCTCGCCCAACCGCGCACCGACCTGGCGTTCAACATCGTCGGCCACGGCCTTGACAGCCGCATCCTCGGGCCAGCGGCCATCCACCGGCAGGATGTCCCAGCGCATCCCAAGCAGGCGATGGCGCTCGCCTTCACGTACGAAGCGCAGGCGCACGTGCAGCGCATCGCGCGCGTCCGACCCGGCTTTGAAGATCGGCGTGCGCCCGACTGTCTCGGTGATCACGTGGTGGTCGTGGCCGCCGAGGATCAGGTCGACCACGCCGCTGGCGGCGATCTCGCGATCTTCGGCGAGGTTGTTGTGTGTCAGCGCAACGACGGCCGCGGCGCCCCGATCGCGCAAGGCCGCCGCCTCGCGGCGCGCGGCGGCGAGCAGGTCTTCGAAACGGATGCGCGGCCCCGGCTTGGACAATGTCGCGGTCTCGGGCGTGATCAGGCCGATGAAGCCGACACGCACGCCGCCCACGCTGCGCAGTTCGCCCGGCTTCATCGACGGCAGGGGCGGCTCGGTGTGCAGGTTGGCGGCGAGCCAGGGAAAGCGCGATTCGGCAAAACGCTCGCGCGCCACCTCCTCGCCGAAATCGAACTCATGATTGCCGGGTGTACCGGCGTCAACGCCGATCAATTCCAAGATCTCCATCATGTGCTTCCCTTTCGTAAAAGTACTCCACAGTGATGGGCCCAGAAAATCACCACTGAAAAGGACCAGGGGTTTCAGCCCACTGATATCGGACTCCTCAAGCCTGGAAAGAAAGCGCGCTGCGCGTTCGCT
>CAJADV010000462.1 GCA_903938575.1 uncultured Gammaproteobacteria bacterium | reverse complement strand
GGACGTGATCAGCCAGGACCCTGCGGTGGCGCAGGTGGCGGTGATCGGCGTCCCGGACGAGCGCTGGGGAGAGGCGGTAAAAGCCTTGGTGGTGTTGCGCCCGGGCGTCGAGGCAAGCGATGCCCTGAAGGAGTCGCTGATGGGGCGGGTCAAGGACGCCAAGGGTTCCGTACAGGCGCCGAAGAGCGTGGATTTCATCGAGCGTATTCCGGTTACGCCCGTGGGCAAGCCCGACAAGAAAGCCCTGCGCGCGCCCTTCTGGGAGGGCCAGGCGCGGCGGGTCTGAGGCGCTTGCTCAGTCGCGCAGGCGCAGGCTCTCCAGACCGAGCTCCAGCGTCTGCGCATAGGTGGGCGTGTGGGCGAACAGCCCACCGTCGACCGGCAGCACGTGGCCGTTGACGAACGCTGACATTGATGAGACGAGGAAGAGCACGGCGTTGGCGATGTCCTCCGCGGTGCCGGGTCGCGGACTCAGGATATTTGCCGCATCGATGCGCACGTGTTCTGCCGGGTAATGCGGCGCGAGATTCTCGTGCAGGATCAGCCCCGGCGTGATGGCGTTGCAGCGAATGCCCTCGCGCCCGTGCAGCGTGGCGATGGCGCGGGTAAGGGCGAGCACGGCGCTTTTGGCGGCCGCATAAGCGGGCATGCTGAGCTGGCCCGCAGTGGCAGCGCCGGAGGAGATGTTCACGATGGCGCCCGCGCCCTGCGCCAAGAGGTGCGGCAGCGCGTGCTTGCAGCAGAGCATCGGACCGCGGCTGTTCAGCTGCATGGTGCGATCCCACACACCGGCATCCATCGACACCACGTCCACGTCGCGCCGCGAACTGCCCCCCGCATTGTTCACCAGCACGTCCAGCCTGCCGAAGGCTGACACGGCGGCGCTCACCATCGCCTCGACCGCCGCCTCGTCGGTGATGTCTGCCTCCACGGCGAGGGCAGGAAAGCCGCCTTCGTGGAGAGCCTGCGCTGTGCGTGCGGCGGTCCCGGCGTTGCGATCCGCACAGACAACGGCAGCGCCCTCGCGTGCAAGGAGCTGCGCCGTGGCTCTGCCTATACCGCCTCCCGCGCCGGTGACCAGTGCCACCTGCGTATCCAGCAATCCCATCTACCGTTCCTCAGAGTGTCTTGGCCGCGAAGGTATCGCAGGATTTCAACTCGCCGGTGTCGAAGCCGCGACGGAACCAGCGCTCGCGTTGCTCCGAGCTCCCGTGCGTGAAGCTGTCGGGCACCACGCGGCCTTGCCCCTCGCGTTGCAGGCGGTCGTCGCCGATGGCGGTGGCTGCCACCAGCGCCTCCTCCAGATCGCCGGGCTCCAGCACCTGGCGTTCGCGGTTGGCGGTATATCCCCACACGCCGGCGAAGCAATCGGCCTGCAGTTCCTGTTTTACCGACAGGCGGTTGCGGCCCGTGGCATCGAGCTTGGCGCCGGCCTCCTGCACCTTGCGCGAGATGCCGAGCAGCGTCTGCACGTGATGCCCGATTTCGTGGGCGATCACGTAGGCCTGCGCGAAATCCCCGGGTGCGCCGTGACGCCGGTGGAGATCGTCGAAGAAGGCGAGATCGAGATAGACCTTGCGGTCGGCGGGGCAATAAAAGGGGCCTACCGCGGAGCTCGCGCTGCCGCACGCCGAGCGCACGCCATCGCGAAACAGCACCAGTCTGGGCTCCTCGTAACGCCCGCCCATCGCTGTGAAGATCGCGCGCCAGCTGTCCTCGGTATCGGCCAGCACAGCCGAGACGAAGTCGACGCGTTCCTGCTCCAGCGGCGTTGTTTGTTGCGGCGTGTTCAGGGCTGATCCCGGGGCCTGCAGGCCTGCGAGCGGGTCGATGCCGAGCATGCGGGCGCCGAAGTAGCCCGCCATGCCGACGACCAGCAGCACCCGCCCTACGGTGGTGCGCAGCAGCAGCGGCAGCAGTCGCAGGATGATGAGGGGGCCCATGCCCGCTGCGCGCGGACCTGATTCGGCGCGCAGGTCATCGATGTTGTCGCTGCGGCGACCGTCTTTCCAGCGCATCCCGTGGTCTCCCGGTGATCAGTTGCTGCCGCCCTCCACGGGGTGGCCTTCAGCACGCCAGCGAAGCATCCCGCCGGCGAGGTTGGCGAGCTGCCGGAAACCCGCCTTCTGCAGCAGCGCCACGGCTTGCGCCGAACGCGCCCCCGACCGGCAGACACTCACCACCGGGCGCTGCGGGTCGAGCTCCAGTATCCGCGACTGCAGCTCGCCAAGGGGGATGAGTGTTGCACCCTTGATGTGTCCCAGCGAGCCGTCGAACTCGCCCGGCTCGCGGACGTCGATCAGCTGCACGGGCGTGGCGAGTTCCTCGAAGGTCTGCGGCATGATCTCCCAGATACCGGCAAAGCTGAAACTGAGCGCAGCCCAGTCCTGCGCCTCGGTGCCCGCCGTGCCGTCCGCGGGTTCGCCGCAGCGCAGATTGGCCGGTAGGGCCACCGCGAGCTGGCGCGGGTGCGGCAGGTTCAGGTTGGCCATGTAACCGGCGAAGTCCTCCTCGCCAATGGCCTCGCCAAGGCGCGGGTTGTAGCGTTTTTCCTCGGCCACGCTGCTCACGGTGAGGCCGCGGTAGTCATGCCCGGGGTACAGGAGGCAGCCCTCGGGGAGCGTGAAAATCTGTTCGCGCACCGAGCGGAACATCGCGTGGGCATCGCCCTGCTGGAAGTCGGTGCGGCCGCTGCCGCGGATCAGCAGGCAGTCGCCCGTGAAGGCCATGCTGCGGTCATCGAGCACGAAGCTCATGCAGCCGTTGGTGTGGCCCGGTGTGGCCCGCGCCTCCAGCGCGCGCGTGCCGAAGCCGATGCGCTCGCCGTGGTTCAGGTAGCGGTCAGCGCCGGTGGCGCCACTCGAGGCCGACAGCGCAATGTCCGCGCCCAGGCGCCGGTGCAACAGCCACGCGCCGGTGACATGGTCGGCGTGCACGTGTGTGTCCAGCGTTGCCACCAGCCGCAGGCCCAGCTCCGCCACGAGCGCGGCATCGCGCAGCCCCTGCTCGAAGACGGGGTCGATCAGGATCGCCTCGCCGTTGTCTGCCAGCAGATAGGTGTAGGTGGAGGAAGCCGTGTCGAACAACTGGCGAAAGACGAGCATCTGCGGGTTCTCCTTGCTGGCAAGAGCGGCTCAGGGCATGGGGCGGACCTGCTGGTCGATGGCACCGAAAATCGAGTGCCCCGCAGGATCCTGCATCTCGATCCTCACCCTATCACCGAAATGCATGAACGGCGTTGAGGGCTTTCCATCGCGGATGATCTCGATCATGCGAATCTCCGCGATGCAGGAATAACCCACGCCACCTTCCTCGATCCGGCTGCCGTGCCCGGTGCCCTGTTTGTTGGATACGGTTCCTGAACCCACGATGGAGCCGGCAACGAGATTGCGTGTGCGCGCTACGTGGGCAATCAGCTGCCCGAAATCAAAGGTCATGTCGACGCCTGCCTGCGGTTTGCCGAAGGGCTCTCCGTTCAGGAACGACAGCAGCGGCAGATGCACCTTGGCGTCCTGCCATGCGGGGCCGAGTTCGTCGGGCGTGACCGCCACCGGCGAGAAAGCCGTTGCCGGTTTGGACTGGAAAAAACCGAAACCCTTGGCGAGCTCCCCGGGGATCAGCGCGCGCAGCGACACGTCGTTTACGAGCATCAGCAAGCGGATGTGCTGGCGTGCCGATTGCGCGTCGGTGCCCATCGGCACATCGCCCGTGACCACTGCCACCTCGCCCTCGAAATCGATGCCCCAGTCCTCGCTGCCGGCGATCACGTCATCGTGCCCGCCGAGCATCTCGTCGGAGGCGCCCTGATACATCAGCGGGTCGGTCCAGAACGACTCCGGCATCTCGGCGCCACGGGCGCGACGCACCAGCTCGACGTGGTTCACATAGGCGCTGCCATCGGCCCATTGGAAGGCACGCGGCAGTGGCGCAGCGCAGGCGTTTTCGTCGAAAGCAAAGGCGCCCGGTGCGTGGCCGGTGTTCAGTTCGGCGTAGATGTCCGCCAGTTCCGGGGCGAGTTTCTCCCAGTCGTCGAGGGCTGCCTGCAGGGTGGGCGCTACGTGGCTGACATCGACAGCGCGCGCGAGATCGCGCGAGACCACGATGAGGCGGCCGTCACGGCCGTGCTTGAGCGATGCGAGTTTCATGGGGTGTCAACCTGCCAGTTCGTCCAGTGCCGCCTGCAGCGAGTGCCACATGGCCGTGTCGCGCTCGGCGGTCCAGATACGCGGGTCGCGGTGCTCGCCGGATTCGTCGTAGCAGCGCGTGATGTCGAAGGGCAGGCAATGCTCGAAGATCACCCAGTTGCCGTATTTGGGGGCGAGAGTGCGGTGAGTTTCGACATAGCACTCGCTCAAGGATTTTCCCGCGGCGCGAGCGGCCTTGACGCTGCGGTACATGGTGAGCAGGAACTCGCGCGTGCCCTCGATCGCCAGCCGCGATTGCTCGGCTGTCAGCAAGGCGTTGCCTCGCCCGGGGACGAGTTTCTCGGGCCCGAGTGCGAGCACCCGGTCGAGAGTAGCGGGCCAGTCCTGGTGGTAGGCATCACCCGTGTAGGGCGTGGCGCCGAATTCCACCAGATCGCCCGAGAACAGCACTTTTTCCTGCGGCAGCCACACCACCGTGTCGCCCTTGGTATGGCCATGCCCGAGGTGCCGGATCTGTACCTCGACCGAACCCAGGAAAAGCGTGAGTGAGTCGTCAAAAACCACCGTGGGCCAGGTGAGACCGGGTACTGACTCCACACCGGAGAACAGCCGCGGAAAACGTCCCACCTCGGACTCATAGTCCTGCTGCCCGCGCTCGATGATGAGATCGCGCGTCTTGCGGCTGGCGATGATGTTGGCTGCGCCATAGGCGCTCGCGCCCAGCACGCGCACGGCGTGGTAATGGGTGAGCACGATGTGGCGGATCGGTTTGTCGGTGATGCTGCGGATGCGGGCGATCACGTCGGCGGCCATGATGGGCGTTGCCTGGGTGTCGGCCACCAGCACGCAGTCATCGCCGATCACGATGCCGGTGTTGGGGTCGCCCTCGGCGGTGTAGGCCCAGGCGTGTTCAGAGAGCTGCGTGAAGCTCACGTTCTTGGCCTCGAGGTCGGCATGCGAGGCGAATTTCTTGCTCATGGGTGTCTCCTGCTGCGATGTCTTGATGGTTTGAAGGCGCAGTGTGCGCCGTGTCGTGGTGACTAGGGCTGCTCGGCCGTCGCGACGGCGATCCGCATGGCTTCCTCAAGTACGGCGCTCTCGCCGATGTGGTTGGCGAGCAGCAGGATCAGGCCTGCGTTGATCAGGCGGCTTTGTTCCTCGCTGCGGTCCTGATGGAGTTCGACGAGACGCTGGTAGAAGGCGTCGGCGTTGGCGATGTTTGGTTGCGTGTTCAGCGGCATGACATCTCCTCAGTCGCGGGCGGTGGCGCGACGCAGCGCAGCGTTGATCGCGTCCGGGTCGAAGTGGCGCCAGCGTGCGGCGACATGCTGGTCGGGGCGGATCAGGTAGGTGGTGCCGGGGCGCATGTCATAGCGCTCGGCGATCAGGCCTTCGCTGTCCTCGATATCGCGGCCGACGCAGAGCGTGCGCCAGCGCGGCAGTGCGCTCCCGGACTCGCCTTGCGAGACGCTGGCTCCGAGGTGAAGCACCGTGAACTCTCCGTCCAGATGATGCAGCAGCCAGTCCTCGCGGCCGGCCACGCGCACCGGGGCGTCGGCGCAGTTGGTGCCGGGGGCCATGCGGCCCTCGAAAGGCTCGGTATCGGGGGTGTTGAGCGGGGAATCCGGGTAGGGAGTTGGCGTGGACAGGCGCCCGCTGTTGATCAGCGGGCGCGCAAAGGCGTGATCGCGGGCGAGTCTCAGCACGGCATCGCGGAAGGCGCGGCTCGCGGCGTTCTTGGGTGTGATGAAATCCGTCGCGCGGCTCGAGTGCGCGATGTTGTCATCGGCCGCCACCAGCCGCTCGGCGTCGTAGCTGTCCAGCAGTGCCTCG
>CAJADV010000461.1 GCA_903938575.1 uncultured Gammaproteobacteria bacterium | reverse complement strand
CGCATGGCCTGTGCCCAGCGCATGCCGTGCGGCTGCACGATGCCCTTGGGCGTTCCGGTGGTCCCGGAGGAGTAAATGATATTGAAGGCCCAGGCAGGGTCGATCTCGACCGCCGTGGGTCGCGTGCCCGCCGCGGCAAGCCAACCCTCTAAGGGCCGCGGGCCGTGATTGTCCAGCGCTACCTGCTGTACGCGGCGCGCGGCGATCGCGGTCTCCAGCGTGGCGGTGGTCGTGGCATCAACAAACACCAGTTTCGCACGGCTGTCGTGCACCATCGCGGCTGTCTGGGCGGGCGTCGAGCCCGGTGCGATCGGCACTACCACCACGCCGGCGCGCAGTGCACCCACGAACACCGCGAGGTATTCGATGCGCGATGCGGCGCATATCGCGATGGCCTGTTGCGGGGTGATGCCGTCGCGCTGCAGTGAGGCGGCGATCCGGTCGGCAAGATCATTGAGTTCGGCGTAGCTGATGCGCCGTTCGTCGTCGATGACAGCCGTGGCATCGGGCCGCTCGGCGGCGTGCTTCGCGACGCGGCCCGCAACAGACTCGAAGGGCAGCGGGGTCGGGGTGCCCAGGTGGGAGCTGAGAGCAGGCGGTGTCATGAGCACTCCGGCAAGCGATACGCACGTGAACCCACTGTGCCATGACGACGCACAGCAGTCAGCAGCACAGGTTTCTCAGGGCAGGGCACCCTCCGGATCTATCGCTCCCCTGACGCCAGCCAGCGTGCGCACTCGGGTCCGAGTTCCGCCACGGCACGCTCTTCGTAGGCTGCCGCTTCTTCCGCGGTGAGCGTGTCCTTCCAGCGTCCGTTCTGCCCCTTGTTGATGAAGACCTCTGCCCCCGCATCCCAGAAGGCGCCACCGAGAGGCACCGATTTGCTGGCGTTCCGCTTCATCCACTCGAACGAACACTGCTCGAGAATCGTCTCCCATGTCGCTTCGTTGATAGGGATTTGCAGAAACTCAGCGATCTTGCGGATCTCACCGGGCATGTCACGTTTGAGGTCGGCGAAATGGACGAGCTTCACGTTGGGAAGATCGCGAATCTGCCACCAGGTGCGGATGTTCTCCCAGAAGGGCCAGAAGGGATGTCCGTCCTGTTCCATCCAATCGTTCCAGTACTGCCTGATATCAGCCGGAGGACGCTCGATGGGCGGGCCGACCCGACCGGGTGTCTCGTTCAGCGCGTCGTACCAGAGCTGATTGGCGTTGGCGTGGTGGTTGTACATGCTCCAAACCACATCCCGGCCGTCCCTGCCGATATAGAGATAACGGGCCTGCGGCGAGAATCGGAGCGCATCCACCGGCAGATGGGTCTTGAGGAAGCGGCGGTGGGTTTGTGCTTCCACGGCTGGGAGCTTGACCTCCTTCGGCGGCACACGGAGGTCGAGCCAAGGGGACATTTCTGCGACCGCCAGATTCGCATCCCCATCGAAGAGAAGCTGTCCGATGATCTGCTGCATCCACGTCGTGCCTGACTTGGCGTAGGTGGCAATCACGATGTCGTCGTCGCGGAACGCAAGATCGTTCCAGATCGTCGAGTCGAAGTGATGGCTGTGAAGCTCCCGGGTTTTGATCGGCCAGTCGACGATGTCGGTCATGAATCTTCTCCGTGGTGACGAGGCTGATCATAGCCCACTAACAAACGCATTCGCCCTGCAGGGCATGCCGCATCACACGCCACACAGCTGCTCGAGGGCGAAGTCTGGCAGTGCCAGGCCCGGCACCGCCACCAATGCGGCGCCGATGCGGTGGTGCCAGTAGGACTCGCTGCCGGCCGCTGTGCGCCAGGCCTGTAACCGGCGTGTGCAGAGCTGCAGGTCGAATTCCTCGGTAATGCCGATGGCGCCGTGCACGGCATGCGCCACGCCGGTTACGGTTGTCACCGCGGCGCTGGTGCGTGCCTTGGCGAGTGCGCAGTGCAGCGGATCGGGAAGCACCTGTTGCGTCTCGCAGCCCATGCGGGCCGCGGTGCGTGCGGCTGCCACGTGCTCGGCCATCACGCTTAACTGGTGCTGTATGGCCTGGAACTTGCCGATCGAGCGCCCGAACTGCGAGCGCTCGTTGGCAAAGCGCAGCGAGAGACCGAGCAGCCGGTTCATGGCCCCGGCCATCTGCGCTGCGAGGACCAGCGCCTGCAGGGCGCGTACATCGAGCGTGGAGGCGCAGGTCCAGGTCGGTTCCGGAAGGGCGCGCAGGCTTACATCCAGGCTGCGTTCCGCGCTGCGCTCGAGGCTGCTGTCACGGATATCGAACAGCCGCAGGCGCTCGCCATCGCCAAGCAACACCCAGTGGGCGGTGCTTCCTTCGTGGAGCAGAACTTCCGATCCGGTGCCGCTCACCGCGAAGACCATGGCTCCGGTGGGGGGCGTGTGGTCGTGTAGGGCGAGTGCGCCGCGCGCCAGCATGGTTTGCGCCAGGGGAGTGGGCAGGAGGTGATGCCCGCAGAGCTCGAACAGGGCAAAAGCGTCCGCCAGTACTAGCCCGGCACCGCCCTGCGATTCCGGAACCAGCGCATCGGCAAAGCCCGATTCCTCGATCGCCGACCACAGCGCGGCGCCGGTGTCACCGGCCTCGATGTGGCGGATGGCATCGGGCGTGGAATGCGCGGCGAGCAGGCTCGCCAGGGCGTCTTCGAGCAGTGTCTCTGCCATGGTGGTACCTCAGCGCAGTCCGAGTCCGCGGGCGATCATGCCGCGCAGTACTTCGCGCGTGCCGCCGCGCAGCGAAAACGAGGGCGAGATTTCCTGCGCATAGCGAAGCGTCGCCTGCAGTTCCTCTCCGGGGGGGTGGTCCGGATCCGCGAACACGGTGTCGGCGAGCAGAGCGGGCAGGCTCTGCTCGAACTCGGTGCCCAGGTCCTTCACCAGCGCCGCCTCAACCACCGGGCTGTGGCCCGCGTCGAGGCGTGCGGTTACCGCCACGGCCATCTGCCGCAGGGTGGCGAGTTGCGTTGCGATGGCGCCGGCCTGCGTCAGCAGCGCGGCCGTGGGTGCCGGGTGGCTGCGCAGCCATGCGAGCCAGGGCTCGAGCAGCACGATGCTGGAATAAAGCCGCTCGGGGCCGCTGCGTTCGAAAGCGAGTTCGGCGGTGACCTGCTCCCAGCCCTGGCCCTCGGCGCCGATCAGCGCATCGTCTCCGAGTTCGACCTCGTCGAAGAACACCTCGGCAAAATGGGCGTCGCCGGCAAGATCACGGATAGGGCGGATGGTGATGCCGGGCAGCGAGAGATCCACCAGTACTTGCGAGAGTCCCTTGTGGCGGTCTTCGGGGGTGCCCGAGGTGCGGACCAGCGCGATCATGTAGTGGGCTTTTGCCGCGTGGGTGGTCCAGATCT
>CAJADV010000460.1 GCA_903938575.1 uncultured Gammaproteobacteria bacterium | reverse complement strand
GGCACCAGCGGCACGCCGGGGTAGATCGCGTGGGTCACGGCTTCGATGTGACCCATGATCGCCGGCGTGAGTGGCGGCGGCACGGCCAACGGCCCGCGAATCTCGAGCGTACTCACCTGTACCTGCGGATCATTGATGGTTTGCTCGAGTATCTTGCGCACCTCCTCGATGCTGCTGCCCGGATAGATGCGGCAATTCACGTTCGCGCGCGCGCGCTGCGGCAGCGCGTTGCTGGCGTGGCCGCCTTCGAGCGTCGTGGCCACGCAGGTGGTGCGGAGCATCGCATTGTTCGCGGGATCCGCAATCATCGTGCCCAGCGCCTGCGCGTCTGCGGGGTTTGCCAGGAAAGCCTTCATGGCAGCGCCCATCGTGCCGCCGAGGATCTCGCTCATGCGCGTGAAGTACAGACGCGTGGTGTCATTCAGCTGCACTGGAAATTCGAGCTCACTCACGTGGCTGAGTGCTGCTGCGAGATGGTAGATCGCGTTGTCCTTCACGGGGCGTGAACTGTGTCCGCCGCGGTTGGTGACCTCCAGACGGTAGTTCTGGCTCGCCTTCTCGCCCGCCTGTACGCTCAGCATCACGCGGTTGCCTTGCTCGTCCAGCTTGCCCGAAGCGCCTTCGTTCAGGGCAAAGCCCGCGTCGATCAGCTCACGCCGTTCGTTCACCAGATGCTGCGCGCCGTTGTAGGCGCCGGTAGTTTCCTCGCCGCAGGTGAGCGCGAGTTTGATGTCACGCCGGGGCTTTAGCTCACCGCCCAGGCTGCGCAACAGGGTGTCGATCCAGATCGCGGCCATCGCCTTGTCATCGGCCACGCCGCGGGCGTAGAAAAAGCCGTTTTCTTCCGTGAGCGTGAACGGGTCGCGCACCCAGTCCTCGCGTTTTGCCTCGACTACATCGATATGCGCGAGGAGCAGCATGGGCTTCAGCGAGGCATCACTGCCCTGCAGTCGCGCCACCAGGCTGCCCTCCTTGGGGTGTGCCGGATCCGTGACGATGTGGATATCGTGCTCCGGGAGGCCCGCCGCCTTCAGACGGGTGGCCATCCGCTCGGCCGCGAGGGTGCAACTGCCCGCTGAGAGCGTGGTGTTGGTCTCGACCAGTTCCTCGAAGATCTCGCGGAAGGCTGCGTAGCCGGACGTGGCGCCCTCCGCGCTGCGGGCCGCCGCAGCGGCGCCGAGGAGCGTGAGGCTGAGCAGAAGTGTGTGAAGGTGCATCTGATGGCGCATGCGGGGCTCCATGAAGCGTGCGAGGCGTTATTCGGGGCGCGTGGCGTTGAACCAGAGTGACCCGAAGCTGCCGTCATCAAGACGGTACGGAAGGATCAACGCGCCCGGCGCGAAGCGGAACTGGCGCACGGCGGGCAGCAGCCGCAGGAATCGCGCCTCGGTGCTTGCGCGCGGCTCCTCGCAGGCCATGCGTGTGGCCACGGCCGGCCCGATTTCGATGCTGCCGGCGCCATCGCCCGCCTTCACGGGAGCGCCGTAGCGGTTGCAACCGGAGGAACCGTCAATGCGGCCCTCGCTGTAGCGCAGTGTCACCGCGGGCTCGGCCGCAGCGGGCTCGTCGGTGCCCCAGCGTGACAGCACCCATTCCGCGCCGCCCAGATCAGCCAGCGTCAGTGGCGAGGGTGGGGTGAGCTGGGCAAGTGGCTGCAGGGCGCCATCCTTGAGTATCCAGCGGGGCTGGATTTTCATGGACGGGCAGCAGGCAGGGTCATCGGGGCCGGCGCCCACGGTATCGGCAATGAGCTGTCCGCCCTCGATCCGCAGCTCGCGCACCTGTACGCGGTCTCCCAGGAGTTGCGTGGCGATATTGACGGGCTTGCCGCTGCCGCCCGAGACCACCGCCACGTAGGAAAACACCCCGCTGCCGCCTGGCCAGCTGTCGAGCACGACCACGGCCT
>CAJADV010000459.1 GCA_903938575.1 uncultured Gammaproteobacteria bacterium | reverse complement strand
TGCCTGCGCGCCGCCCACAGCATCTGCCGCAGCCAGACAAAGCACCGGCCGCAGCCGCTTGCCGCCGGCCAGCAGGCTGTAGCGCATGGCCTCGATCAGCCGGCGCTCGGGCAATGTTGTGGCCGGTGGCGGCAGCAGGCGATCGAGGGCGGACTCGATGCGCTCGCGCTGGGCATGGAGGGCGGAACCGGGTGCGGTCATGCGCGTGGCCTGCGGCGGGCTCAGCCCGGGCTCTCTCCGACCTCGGCGAAGGGGGTGAGGCGCGTGGCGCCATCCTGCTGCATCAGCACCTGAACGCGCAGTTGGGCCTCGGTGAGGGCGCGCTGGCATTCCTGCGTGAGCCGCACCCCCTGCTCGAAGGCAGAGAGCGACTCCTCGAGGCTCATCTCGCCGTCTTCCATCCGCTCGACCAGTGCCTCCAGTGCGGTGAGCGCCTGCTCGAAATCGGGCGTCTTGGGGCTTTCGGTCACGGTGGCTCCGGGGGTGTGTCCTGAGCGGTGGACACTAGCGTGTCAGAGCCGCGCAAGGCAATGCGCCCGCGGCGCGGTGCACGCTCTTCGACCGCCCCCTTGAGTGGCATGCCACGTGCATTCGAAACCAAGGCGTCAAACACGGACCGTCTTTCGAAGGGGTTTCAACGATGGATCTGGCGACTGTATGCGGCCTTGCCGGCGCGCTGTGCGTGGTGCTGCTGGCTGTTTTTCTCGGGGGTGAGCCGGGCCTGTTCCTGGATCTGCCCTCGTTGCTGCTTGTGTTGGGCGGCACCGCCTTCGTGGTGATGACCCGCTTCGGCATCGCGCCGCTGGGCGGTGCGCTGGGCGTTGCGGCCCAGGCGTTTCTCCGGCGCCCCGACGATCCGCAGCGGGTGATCGCCCGGTTGCTCGAGCTCGCGGGCCTGACGCGCCACGGCGGGCTGCTGGCGCTGAAGAATCAGGCCACCAGCAACCGCTTCATGGCCGAGGGACTGAGGCTCGTCGCTGAGGGGCACGATCCCGAGGTGCTGCGCCAGATGCTCGAGAACGACCGCCTCCTCGCCCTGGAACGCCACGAGTGGGGGCAACGCATTTTCATCGCCATCGCCGAGGTGGCGCCCGCTATGGGCCTGATCGGCACCTTGGTCGGGCTGGTGCAGATGCTCGGCAATCTCGAGGATCCGCGCGCGATCGGGCAGGGCATGGCCATCGCGCTGCTCGCCACTCTCTACGGCGCCCTGTTGGCGCATCTCATCTGTCATCCGGTAGCGGAAAAGCTTGCACTGCGTGCGGCCCAGCAGAGCCTGATGCAGTCGCTGGTCATGGACGGGTTGCTGGCGATCCAGGCCGGGCAGAGCCCGCGGATCATGCAGGACGCCTTGCAGCGTTATCTCCCCGAGGGGCAGCGCCGCGCTGTGCCGGCCTGAGACGCGAGCCGTGGCGCCCCAACCGTTTCTCCCTGCAAACCCTCGCTGGCTGCCGACCTTCACGGTGCTGCTGCTGGCGATCGTTTGCATGCTGGTTGTGATGCTCTCTCTTTCGCGGCCCGATTACCGTCGCTTTGCTCTGGTGTCTGGGGAGTTGGCGGCCGGCTTCGGCAATGAGGATTCTCTTGCGGGCGACCCTGTGCCTCTCGGAGCCAGCGTGATCGTCCCGGACTTCCACCCCGACGGCGAGCCTTCACCCATCGACAAACCCTGGCAGGGCAGCGGCCAATTACCGCCGCTCGAGTTGCCGGTTGCCGCCGTGCCGCCCGCGGCAACGCCCACGCCAGCGCCCCAGCCTCCCGGCCCCACGTCGGAAAGCCGTGCTCTTGCGCGCTCGGCAGTGGACGCCCTCGTTGCCGGTGCACGCAAGCAGGCCGGTGCGCTGGCCGCGCGCTTCGGCGGGGGCATCTCGCGCGGGGAGGTCGAGATAGAGACCCGCGGGCGCACCGTCGTGTTGCGTCTGCTGGAGAAGGGCAGCTTTGCCCCGGGCTCCACGATCCTGCTTCCGGCGATGCGCAAGCAACTTCAAGACGTGGCGAGTGTGGTCGCCGCGCAACCGGGCCCGTGGGTGCTGCGCGGGCATCACGCCGGCGCCGCGGCCACCGGGCCATCGGACTGGACGCTCTCTGCGGGCCGCGCCGCGGCCATGGCCGAGGTGCTGCAGGGCAAGGGTGGCATCGACCCGGACCGTCTCACGGTAGTGGCGCATGGCGCATCGCGCCCGCTGGTTGCCCGCGGTTTGCCCCGTGCCGAGCGCAACACGCGCGTCGAACTCGTCATCACCCAGCCTGTCGATGCCGCGCTGCGTGCAACGCTGGATATGCTGGCGGCCTCGCATGAGGAACTGGACGTTGGCGTCCCCCTCGAGCAGATTCTCGATCCCCCCGCCGCGGAGGTGCCCTGAGATGGCCGA
>CAJADV010000458.1 GCA_903938575.1 uncultured Gammaproteobacteria bacterium | reverse complement strand
GGATCGGGGGCATGGCCCCCTCCTACGGCGTGGTCAGCAGCGCGTCGCCGACTTCGAACACGCCCGTCTGCAGCACATCCACCCGCAGCCCCGCGCGGTGCAGCATCTGGCGGACCGTGCGGGGGCCGGGCCAGTCAGGCAGCGCGTAGAGCCTGCCCATCACGGAGCAGGGCTCGCAGAGCTCGACACCGCGCAGCACTGCCGTTCCCAGCCGGAACTCCCGCCCCACCAGATCGTTCAGGCGCACGCCGCGGGTGACGACATTGCGCCGGCTGCGGGAGAGATCCACGGTAACGCCCTGCTCGCGTGCGAAGGCCTCGAGTTCTTCGGCCTCGACCAGCGTGAGATTCTCGCCCGGCACCTTGCGCTTGCCGAAGTGCCGGTCGCCCTCGATGCCCTTGGCAACCACCACGCGCACGGATGCCACCTCTAGCTGGGGGGCGCGTGGGGCGGAGGAGACGAAGATGCGCTCGATGCTCACGGTGCGTGGAGTCTCGTCCGGTTCAGACATAACGCGTGCTGCCTCATGCTCAGCTGCGCTCCAGCGCCCGTGCCAGTTTCTCCAGCAGCATCTGTGCATGCTCCGGCGCGAATACCAGCGGCGGGCGGATCTTCACCACGTTGTTGAAGGCACCGGTGCGACCCAGCAGGCAACCGTCCTCGCGCAGCAGATTGATGATGCGGTCGGCGCGCTCGGTATCGGGTTCGATGGAGCCGCCGCCCTGCACGATCTCCAGCCCCCAGAAAAGGCCCTTGCCGCGCACATCGGCCAGGAACGGAAAGCGCCCGCGCAAGGCGTGCAGGCCCGGTTCCAGCACCGCGCCCGCGGCGATCACGTTCTGCTGCAGGTTCTCGCGCTCGAGCACGTCGAGAACCGCATTACCCACCGCGGCAGACACCGGGTTGCCACCGAAGGTGTTGAAGTAGGAATGCTTCTTCGCAAAGGCCGCGGCGATCGCCGGCGTGGTGATCACGGCGGCCAAGGGGTGCCCCGCGCCGATCGGTTTGCCCAGCGTGACGATATCCGGCACCACGCCCGTGTAATTGAACGACCACATCTGCTCGCCGGTGCGGTAGAAGCCGGCCTGCACCTCGTCTGCGATGAACAGCCCGCCCGCGGCGCGGGTGGCGGCGGCTGCTCGCTCGAGGTAGCCCGGCGGCGGCAGGATGGTGCCATTGGAATCCCAGATGGTGTCGCAGAGAAACGTGGCGGTGCCGTGCCCGAGTGCGTGGAGCCGCGCGACGGCGCCGTCCAATTGCTCCGCGTAGCGCAGGCCGATCTGTGGCGTGCCGTAACGGAAGCTGCCGCGAAAACCGTTGGGAGCCTCTACAGTGGCGAGCCAGTCGGGCTGCTCGGCGGCAGGGTACATGCAGGTGGAGGCGGCGCCGACGACATTGGAATTGCCGTGGTAGGACTCCTCCGAGACGATCACGCCCTCGTGCCCGCTCACCGTGCGCGCGATGCGGATGGCGAGGTCGTTTGCTTCGGTGCCCGTACAGACCAGCAGGCAGACGCTGAGCTCCGCGGGCATGGTGGCGGTGAGGCGCTCGGCATAGCGCACCACGTTTTCGTGGAGGTAACGCGTGTGCGTATTCAGCGTGGCCGCCTGACTCGCCAAGGCGCCCACCACATGCGGATGACAATGTCCCACCGACGCCACGTTGTTGTAGCAGTCCAGATAACGCCGCCCCTCGGCATCCCAGAGCCACACGCCCTCGCCGCGCACCAGTTGCACCGGCTCGGTGTAGAACAGGCGGTAGCTGGGGCCCAGCACTTTCTCGCGACGCGCCTGCAGTTCTGCAGACGGTGCAGCCACCCGCGGGGCTGCGCGCCCACAGGCCATGCGGTACTGCGCCAGCGCATCGGCTGGATCGATGGACAGATACAGCTGCAAGGCCTTGACGATATCGGGCCGCTCCTCGGCGATCCACGCCGGCGGCTCCTCCATGGTGGCCGCGCGGAAGTCGTACAAAAAGAGCGCCGTGACGATGCGCAGCATCACCATGTCATGCAGCATCTCGAGATCGGCATCATCGAGCGGCATCACGCGGTTGTAGGACTCGAGCTGCGCCAGCGCGTTGTCGAATCGCATGCCGCCGTAACGCAGGAAGCTCGCGATCATGACCGCGAGATCCTGCACCAGCGGGGCATGGACCATGTCGCCGAAATCGATCACGCCGCTGACCACGTTGCTGGTGTCCGCGGGCCGCAGCAGATTGCCCGTATGACCATCGGAGTGCACCACCTGCGCCCGCAGCGTACTGAGGCGCGGCAACACCTCGCGCTCGAGGCGCACCAGAAAGCCGCCCGCCAGCGCGAGTGCGTCTTGCTGCACGCGGGCCTGAACACCGGGGTCCAGCACCAAGGCCCGCTGAATGTCCCAGGCCACGAAGTGTCGCGCATGGGAGTGAAAGTAACCGCGCAAACCCTGCGCAAGGCGGGCCTGGAAATCAGCGGCGCTGCGGAAAATGCCCGGCTCCAGCGCGGCGCCCCCGCTGAGAGGCTCACCCTGCAACCACGACAACAGCCGGATCATGTGCGGGCCGCTCTGCCCGTCGTCGATCCACTCGCGGGTGTTACCAGCAAGCGAGGGAATCAGCCGGGGCACCGCCAGATCGGGCGCGGTGCGCTCGAGGTGCTGCAGGGCACCGATCTGGAAATCGACAGCACCGGGTTCCTCGCCGGGGGAGGAGACCTTGAAGACGAACTGTCGTCCGTCGGCGCAGTCGATGCGGTGGTTCTGATCGCGCTCGCCATCCAACCGGCTGAAGCGGCCCTCGATGCCGTAGTGTCTGCGCAACGCCTCGGCCAGGGCATCTTCCGCAAACTGCGGCGGATTGAAGTTCAGATCGGCGGCGCTTAAGCCAGCGTGGACGGAATCCTGCATGACGTACTTCCCCAAAACTGTCGTCTGCCCTGACCGGCAGAGGGGAAGTGTCGGGGTTCAGGCAAGGGACAACAAGATCGCGGGCAGCGCCGACAGCGCACGACCATAAAAAAACCCGCAACCGCCGGGGGCGATTGCGGGTTTGAGGAACGAGCGGCTCAGTGCGAGCTGCGCTTCTTGCCCTCTACCGGGTCCATCACGTCCACGCCCGTGGCGTTGCCGTCCAGAACATCGACCATGACCTCGGGGGCCGGAGCCTCGACCGAGTCGGCGGTTTCACCCGTCAGGCTGCGGCACTCCATGCAGCCTTCGCGGGGATCCACGGTGCCACTGCTGGTCTGGTACATAAGTGTGTCGTCGTCGAGCGGCTTCTCTTCGGTAACAGCCGTGTCGTCGGTGGCAGCCGTGTCGTCGGTACCAGCCGTGTCGTCGGTACCAGACGTGTCGTCGGTGGCAGACGTGTCGTCGGTATTGACCACCTCAGCT
>CAJADV010000457.1 GCA_903938575.1 uncultured Gammaproteobacteria bacterium | reverse complement strand
CATGGACGAGCGCTACAACGACTATGGCGGCGGCTATGCCAACCTGGACCTGTATCTGCGCTTGCTGCAGGTGCCGGACACGCCGGCATACCTGCTCTACGCCGAGGGAACTTTTCACCAATTCCACGGGGGGGTGACCACCGGCACAGGTGGCGATGCACTGCAGCGCATCGCCTCAGCGATCCAACAGCAGGACCGGGCGATTCACGGCTCGGATCGCACCCTGCCGAATGCGGTCCCGATCCTGCTGGGCGCGCCACACCCGGCCGTTCGTCGCTTCATGCGCCACTCGGTGGACGCCGCAGATGCCGGATGACGGCGAAGCCGGCCTCGCCCGTGCCACCGACGCCACCTCAGGTGGTTTCACGCTTTCGGCGCTAGACTCCACCGATCACTGAGCACGGCTGTCACCATGGACCCCGAATCACCCTCGCAGATACCCACGGCAGAACCCTTGCGCAAGCCACTCCCGTTCAGCCCGCAATGGGTAGCGACCTACGCTCCCGAGATGCCCTGCATACCAGCCACCGCGGTGGCGCTGGAGCATCTGCCCGGCGCGCCGCGGATCTCGATCGTCGTGATTTTCTATCGTATGCGCCGGCAGGCCATGAAGACCCTGCAATCTCTCACCGCCGGTTACCAGCGCGGGGTCGATCCCGCCGACTACGAGGTCATCGCGGTCGAGAACGAATCGCAGGAGATGCTCGACCCCGCCGAGGTCGAGGCGCTAGGGCCGCAGTTCCGGTATGTGGCGCGTCGCGAGGTCGAGCCCACGCCCGTTCATTCCATCAACTATGGCGCCTCGCTGGCGCGCGCGAACATGATTGCCGTGATGATCGATGGCGCGCGGATGCTCTCTCCCGGCGTGGTGTCATGGACCCTGGCGGCGCAACGGATCAGCCAGGATGTGGTGATCGCCGTCCCGGGCTACCACCTCGGCGAGAAGCTCCAGCAGGAGGCTATGCTCGCGGGTTATGACGAGACCGTGGAGCAGGCATTGCTGGAGGGCATTCACTGGCCCGGTGACGGTTACCGCCTGTTCGAGATTTCCTGCCTGAGCGGCACAAGCGCAGGCGGCGTGTTCAAGCCGATCGGCGAAAGCAATTTTGTGGCGGTCTCGCGTGCGTTGTGGTCGCGCCTCGGAGGCTTCGATCCTCGGTTCAACGAGACTGGCGGCGGCCAGGTGAACCTCGACTTTTACAAGCGCGCCTGCGAGACGCCCGGCACGCTGCCGGTCCTGCTTGCCGGTGAAGGTTCCTTCCACCAGTTCCACGGCGGCATCACGACAGGGCAGAAGGGCGAGATCCGCCGGGGCATCATGGCCGCGCACTTCGCGCAATACGCCGCTATCCGCGGCGGCCCTTACAGGCCACCCGACAAGCGCCCCTTTCTGCTCGGGGCTTTCCCTGACTGCACCATGAAAACGATGGAACAGGCGGCACGCAATGCGCGCGCCGCCCTCGGCGAGCAGCTCTAGTGCACAGGCCGCTGCTCAGCGTGATCGTGATAGCGCACAGGATGGCAGCGCAACTCGTGAACACGCTCACCACCCTGGCGGCGCCATACCAGCGCAACCTGCGTGGCCTCGACTACGAGGTGATCGTGGTCGAGAACGCATCCTCGCACTGCCTGCCGGATGCAACTGTCTCGGCGCTACCGGCACATTTCCGCTATCTCCGACGGCAGGAAACCGGGCGCTCGCCGGTGGCGGCCATCAATCTGGGTTTTGCCGAGGCGCAGGGCGAATACATCGGACTGCTGATCGACGGCGCGCGCATGCTCACGCCACGCGTGCTTGAGTACGCAGCGCTCGCCTACCGCATGGACCCGGACAGTATCACCTGCGTTCCCGGCTATCACATCGGGGCGCAACAGCACCACGAAATCGGCGATGAGTTCGCGGCCTATGCCGCGGAGGTAGCGCTGCTGGAGGGCGTGGACTGGCAGTCGAACGGATATTTGCTATTCACGGTAGGCACTGCTGGCGGCGGTAACGACGCAGGCGTGCTGCAGCCGTTCATGGAGAGTAACTGCCTCTTTGCCGCACGCAGCCACTTCGAGCGCATCGGCGGCATCGACAACCGCTTCCAGCACGACGGTGGCGGCGCGATCAACCTGCACCTCTTCCGCGCACTGGGCATGCTCGAGGATTCGAGACTCGTGGTATTGCCGGGAGAAGGCTCTTTCCACCAATACCACGGCGGCGTCACGACCCGCGCACGACCCGACCGGGAGCAGGAGTTGAGACGCTACCGGGACGAGCT